>JAFMJA010000094.1 GCA_017853735.1 Burkholderiaceae bacterium
GGCGCACCTGGCCAAAGCCCAGCTGGGCCACACTGGCCGCTGCGTCTTGCACTGGGAGGCAGGCACTCATGCCGGCAAGCCCTCGGTGCTGGCGCGCTCGATCAGGGCCTGCGCCACCGCCAGGCCTGACTTGAGGCCGTCTTCGTGAAAGCCGTAGCCGGTCCAGGCGCCGCAATACCAGGTGCGTTGCTGGCCCTGCAGTTCGGGCAGGCGTTGTTGCGCCCGGATGGCCGCCAGGTCAAACACCGGGTGGCTGTAGTCAAACTGTTGGATCACCTTGGCCGGGTCGATTGGGCGCACCGGGTTGAGCGATTCGACCAGGGGCTGGTCAAAGGGCAGGGGCTGCAGCTTGTTGAGCAGGTAGTGCAGGCAAACCCGGCTGGACTCCTGCTGCAGCTCGGAGGCACGCTCATAGTTCCAGGCGGCCCAGGCCTGGCGGCGCGTGGGCAGCACAGAGGTGTCGGTGTGCAGGAGGGCGCGGTTGGACTGGTAGCCGATCGCACCCAGCAGGTCTGCTTCGTCCAGGCTGGGCTGGCGCAGCAGGGCCAGCGACTGGTCGGAGTGCGCGGCCAGCACCAGCTGGTCAAAGCGCTCGCTGCCCTGGTCGGTGCGCAGGGTTACGCCCTTGCTGTCGCGCTCGACCAGGCGCACCGGGCAGTTCAGGCGCGCATCGTCAAGCCCGGCGATGATCTTGTCGACATAGTGGCGCGCTCCGCCCACCACGGTGTGCCATTGCGGCCGGTCATTCACCTGCAGCAAGCCGTGGTTGTGACAGAAGCGGATCATGGTGGCGACCGGAAATTGCAGCATCTGCTCGGTCGGGCAGCTCCAGATGCAGCCCAGCATGGGCAGCAAATACCAGTCGCGAAATGCCCTGCCAAAGTCATGGCGCTGCAAAAAAGCGGACAGGGGCTCGGCCAGTGCAGTCTCTTGCTGTTCCATTGCCAGCCGGGTGCACACCTGGTTGAAGCGCAGCAGGTCACGCAACATGCCCAGAAAGCGCGGGCTGAGCAGGTTGCGCTTTTGCGCGAAGACGGTGGCCAGGCTGCTGCCGCTCCACTCCAGCGCCTTGCCAGCGCGCGCGCCGGGCACCTGCACCGAAAAGGACATGTCGGAAGGGGCTGTGGCCACACCCAATTCGGCAAACAAGGCAATCAGCTGCGGGTAGGTGCGCTCGTTGAAGACCAGAAAGCCGGTGTCCACGCCCCAGGGCTGCGAGCCAGCAAGGCGCACCTCCACGGTATGGGTGTGACCGCCAAAGTAAGAGTTGGCCTCGAACAGGCTGACTTGTGCGTGGGCTTGCAGTCGGTACGCTGCAGCCAGGCCGGCAATGCCCGATCCAACAATGGCGACCTTCAAATTGAACCTCGGGTAAATGTGAGCGTCGATTTTAGGTGGGACTTGTCACACGCCGGTGGCTGCGCTGCGTTCCCGCACATCAAGCAGGGGCATGTTTTGCGTTAGCATCCAGGGCGTGAACATCCTGCGTCGTCTGCTGACCTTTTGCTTGCTGCTGGCCCTGTCGGTGCAGGGTGTGGCGCTGGCCAGCCAGACTGCCTGCCATGCGCGCAGCGGTGCGCCGGTACAGCAGGCCAGTGACCCGCATCAGCAGCTGACGCAGCATACTCAGCATACTCAGCATACTCAGCATACTCAGCATACTCAGCATACTCAGCATCGGCTGGCAGCGCAGCAGCATCACCATGCGCTTGCCCTGGATGCGCAGCACGCCCCCCCCGACCTGGCGACCGATTCTCTGATGCAGCATGCATGTACGCCCGATACAGGCTGCAATGAATTGCAGATGGGATCTGACAGCTGTGTCCACCACTGCGCCGGCTTTGCCCTGCATGCGTGGGTGCCGCTGGACTTCTCCTTACCACTGGCCAAGCCAGTCTGGGTCGGCATCCTGCCGAGCCTGCATGGCAACGCGACCCCGCGTGGCCTGGAACGCCCCCCCCGCTACCTCCCTGCCTGATTGCGCGCCCTCGACCGCAGGGTCGATGGCTGTGTTTCTGTCTTGCCCGCGAGGGCCAGGCGCTGCTCGCTGTCTGAACAAGGAGGGATCGATGAACCTGAACATCCACATGCTGCTGGCCTGGCTGGCTGCGCTGCTGGCCTGGCAAACGGCAGCAGCCCAGCCTGCGCCAGCCGCTGCACAAGCGGCCCCCAAGCCGCCCGCATCCGGGGTGGACTGGCACTACGCCTCGCCCATCACGGGCTACCAGGGCTATCGCAACACCCCGATTGATGCCTGGTCGGCGTCGAACCAGACGGTCAAGGAGATCGGTGGCTGGCGCGCCTATGCCAAAGAGGCGGCGGCGGACAAGCCGCAGACTTCAGCACCTGCGGCCCAGCCGCAGACTTCAGCACCTGCGACCCAGCCGCCAGGAACGCAGACCCCAGCGCCAATGCACAAGCCGCATGGGGGGCATTGATGATGCATAGCCACAGATTCATGAAATCGGCAGCGCTCGCGTTGTCTGGCCTGCTGCTGACAGCCTGCGCCAGCTTTGATCAGCAGCAGGGAGTGGCGCGCGCCAATCGCGATGTCGGCGAGTTTGCCCAGGGCGAGCTGCTGCTGGCGCGCTCCGAGACCGAGCGCCAGCAGCAGCAGAGGGTGTCGGCGCAACTGCTGGGTGAGCCTCTGGGGCAGACCCAGGCGGTGCAGCTGATGCTGGCCAACAGCCCGTCCTTCCAGGCCCTGATGGCACAGAACTGGTGGGAAGCGGCCAACGCCGCGCAGTCGGGCCGCATTGCCAACCCGGTGTTCACTTTCGAGAGCGTGACCAAGGGCAGCGAATCCGAGCTGAGTCGTTTCTTCAGCTTTGGCCTGCTGGACCTGCTGACCCTGCCGCAACGCTCGGCCATGGCTGAGCGCCGCATCGAGCAGGCGCAACTGCGTCTGGCCTCGGACATCGTGGAGCGGGTGACCCAGGTGCGCCAGGCCTGGGTGCGGGCGGTGGCGGCCAGCCAGTCCTTCAGCTATGCCCAGCAGGTCTATGACAGCGCCCAGGTCAGCGCCGAGCTGGCGCGCCGCATGGAGGCGGTGGGCAACTTCAACCGCCTGACCCGCGCCCGGCACCAGGCCTTCTATGCCGACGCCGCCACCCAGCTGGTGCTGGCCCGCCAGAGCCAGCTGGCGCGGCGCGAGGAGCTGGTGCGGCTGCTGGGCCTGGACAGCGAGCAGGCGCGGCTGCTCAGGCTGCCTGAGCGGTTGCCCGCGCTGCCGCGCCAGGCCATGAGCGAGCAGGAAGTGGGCCAACAGCTGGGTGGTCAGCGCCTGGATATCCAGCTGGCTCGCGCCACGCTGGATGCCGCAGCCAGGGCGCAGGGCCTGGTGGGCATCACCAGTCGCATCGACATCGAGCTCAAGGCGATCGAGGGAAGCAGCAGCGGCGCAGGTGGCGAACTCACCCGTTCTCGGGGCTACGAGATTGGCCTCAGGCTACCGATTTTTGACTGGGGCTCGATGCAGCGCGATGCGATGAGCGCGCAAACCCTGGCTGCGGCCAACGCGCTGGAGGCCACGGTGCGCGCCGCTGGCTCGGGTGTGCGCGAGAGCTACTCGGCTTACCGCGCGGCCTATGAGATCAGCCGTCATTACAAGGACGAAGTGATCCCCCTGCGCCAGGTGATGGCGGAGGAAAACATCCTGCGCTACAACGGCATGATCATTGGCGTGTTCGAACTGCTGGCCGATGCGCGCGACCAGGTGTCGGCGGTGATTTCTGCCATTTCAGCCGATCAGCAATTCTGGCTGGCCGATGCCGCCTTGCGCGCCAACCTGATCGGCCGCCCGATGGCTGCGGGCATGGCCGCGCTGGCCGCCACCCCCAGCGCCGCCCCGGCGGGTCACTGAACAGGAGCCGCACATGAACACACGACGAGAATTTTTCAAGCGGGCCGGTATGGCCGGCGGCGCGGTGTCGGCGCTGGCGGTGGGCCGCCACGCCCTGGCGGGTCTGCCCGAGCTGGTGAGCCAGTCGCGGCCCGACACCATGCCGCCGCTGGTGCCCAGCAGCGGTCGCCCTTACAACCCGGTGGTGACCCTCAATGGCTGGACCCTGCCCTGGCGCATGAACCAGGGGGTGAAAGAGTTTCATCTGGTGGCCGAGCCGGTGGTGCGCGAGATGGCGCCGGGCTTCAAGGCCCACCTGTGGGGCTACAACGGGCAGTCGCCCGGGCCGACGATCGAGGTGGTCGAGGGCGACCGGGTGCGCCTGTTTGTCACCAACAAGCTGCCCGAAGTGACCAGCATCCACTGGCATGGCCAGCGCCTGCCCAACGGCATGGATGGGGTGACCGGCCTGACCCAGCCGGGCATCGAGCCGGGCAAGACCTTTGTCTATGAGTTCGAGGCGCGCCGGCCCGGCACCTTCATGTACCACCCGCATGCCGATGAGATGGTGCAGATGGCCATGGGGCTGATGGGCATGTGGGTGACCCACCCGAAGCAGCGTCATCCGCTGATCGCCGAGGTGGACCGCGACTTCTGCTTTCTGCTCAGCGCCTTTGACATTGACCCGGGCAGCTACACGCCCAAGATCATGACCATGACCGATTTCAACATCTGGACCTGGAACAGCCGCGTCTTTCCCGGCATCGACCCGCTGGTGGTGCGCAAGATGGACAAGGTGCGCCTGCGGGTGGGCAACCTGACCATGACCAACCACCCGATCCATATCCACGGCCATGAGTTCACGGTGACCGGCACCGATGGCGGCCCGGTGCCACTGACTGCGCGCTGGCCCGAGGTGAGCGTGGACATTGCGGTGGGCCAGATGCGGCAGATGGACTTTCTGGCCGATGAGGAGGGCGACTGGGCCTTTCATTGCCACAAGAGCCACCACACCATGAACGCCATGGGGCACAACGTGCCCACCATGATCGGGGTGGACCACCGCGGGGTGGGCAAGAAGATCAACCAGCTGATTCCCGACTACATGGTGATGGGCGAGCGCGGCATGCACGACATGACCGAGATGGAAATGCCGCTGCCCGACAACACCGCGCCGATGATGGCCGGCCGCGGCCCGTTTGGTGCGGTGGGCATGGGCGGCATGTTCAGCATGATCAAGGTGCGCAGCGATCAGAAGCCGGGCGACTACAAGGACCCGGGCTGGTTCAAGCACCCGCCCGGAACGGTGGCCTACGAGTACACCGGCCAGCTGGCAACGCCGAGCAGACAAAGCGCCACCGGCGAGGGCGCCATGCCGCGCGCGGGCGCGGCCGCCCCAATCCGGGAAGTGCAGGTGCGCAAACCGGGCCGCCACTCTGGAGGCCTCTCAGGCCATTGATAACCCTTATCAAGCAAGGAGAGAACCCATGAGTTTTTCAAGCACAACGTTGCAGAGGCTGGGGCCTGCACTGGCTGTGGCGCTGGCCCTGAGCACCGCGCTGGCCCTGCCCGCACTGGCCGGTGGCAAGGCCGATGGCCACAGCCACGGGCCTTCGCACGGCATGGAAGAAACCGCCATCGGCAAGCCGGGCGTGGCGGGCAAGGTCAACC
This sequence comes from Burkholderiaceae bacterium, assembly GCA_017853735.1. Classification (GTDB taxonomy): domain Bacteria; phylum Pseudomonadota; class Gammaproteobacteria; order Burkholderiales; family Burkholderiaceae_C; genus Hylemonella. Next base: position 5,513 of record JAFMJA010000094.1, read on the forward strand.
GCACCATCACCATCGAGATGCATGACACCATGCGCTTTGTGCCTGAGCGCATTCAGGTGCGCCAGGGCGAGACCATCCGCTTTGCCCTGGTCAACAAGGGCAAGGTGCGCCATGAGCTGAGCCTGGGCACCGAGCAGGAGTTGAAGGAGCATGCCGAGCTGATGAAAAAATTCCCGACCATGGAGCATGACGAGCCCAACAGCCTGACCCTGGACCCGGGCAAGCGCGGTGCCATCATCTGGCAGTTCACCCGTGCGGGCACGGTGCAGTTTGCCTGCCTGATGCCAGGCCATTTTGAGGCCGGCATGCAAGGCGCGGTACAGGTTGGCAAGCGATGATTTCAATCTCAGCTTGTTTTTTCACTAGGAGTTTTTCATGAGCCATAAGTTTCATGGCTGGTGGTTCGCTGCGCTGTTGTCGCTCGCTTTGTTGCTGCCCTGGGCCGCGCAGGCGCAACACAATAGCCACGGCAGCAGTACGACCACGGCCAGCCAGGCCGCACCGCCGGCGCTCAGCGAGGGCGAAGTGCGGCGGGTGGATGCGGTCAATGGCAAGATCACCCTGAAGCACGGCTTCATTGCCCACCTGGATATGCCGCCCATGACCATGGTGTTCACCGTCAAGGACCCGGCCCTGCTGGCGCAGGTGAAGGTGGGCGACCAGGTGCGCTTCATGGTGGTGAAGGAAGATGGGGTATTCTTGATCACGCAGATGCAGGCCGCGCCATGAGCGCGCAGGCTGCCTGACCCGCAAGCAGCTGCGGGTGAGTGGATTTCGCTTCCGTGCCGTGCCGCTCTGCCCGGCTTTGCCTGACATCAACACCATCAGAGGAGAGCGCAGATCATGTGGAAAAAAATCATTCGCAATTTATGTGCCCTGTTGTGGGTCGCAGCCTCGGCCAGCCTGTGGGCGCAGGACTTTCCCAGCCGCCCGATCACCATGGTCATGCCTTATGCGCCGGGCGGACCGGGCGACACCATCACCCGGGTGTTTGCCGCAGCGATGCAAAAGCAGCTGGGTCAGCAAATCGTGGTGGACAACCCGGCGGGCGCCTCGGGGTCGATCGGCACGGCCAGGGTGGCGCGCTCCAAGCCCGATGGCTATTCCCTGCTCATGATCCATGTGAGCCACGCCACCAACCTGGCCATGTACAAGAACCTGTCCTACCACCCGGTGGATGATTTCGAGCCGATCGGTCGCGCCACCAGCGGCCCCATGGTGGTGGTGGCGCGCAACGAATTTCCGGCGCGCGATCTGCCCGACTTCATTGCCTACCTGCGCGCCAATCAGGCCAAGGTCAGCCTGGCCCACGCCGGAGTGGGCTCTGCCTCTCACCTGTGTGGGCTGATGCTGATGAATGCGCTGGGCGTCAAGCTCAACGAGATTCCTTACAAGGGCACCGGCCCGGCTCTCAACGATCTGATGGGCGGCCAGGTGGATGTGCTGTGCGACCAGACCTCAGGCACGGTGCCCCCGGTCAAGGCCGGCAAGATCAAGGCGTATGCCGCTGCGGGGCTGGCCCGCCTGCCCTCACTGCCCAATGTGCCCGCCATGAACGAGGCCGGGGTGAATGGCCTGGACATCAGCATCTCCTTTGGCCTGTATGCGCCCAAGGGCACGCCGCAGCCTGTGGTGGAGAAATTGACTGCGGCCCTGCAGAAGTCGGTGGCCGACCCCGAGGTGCGCGCCCGGCTCGATGGCATGGGTGTGACCGCGGTGGGCGTGGAACTGGCCACGCCACAGGCTTTGCGTGACCATCTGCGTCATGAAATCGATGTGCTGGGCGGATTGCTGACCAAGGCCGGGGTAAAAGCCAACTGACTGGCCAGGGCGGGATAGGCGCTGCGCTGCGCCTCAGATCACGCCAAACCAACCCAAGAGGCCACCCAGGCCCAGCAGCAACAGCAGGTGGGTGCGGGTCTTCCAGGCGATCACGGTGGTGATCGCGCTGGTCACCCACAAGGGCCAGTCGGTGACCGGGTTGGAATAGGCGCTCACCAGCAGCCAGGCGGTGGCAATCAGCAGGGCCGGCACCAGCGGCGCCATGCCCTGTTTGAAGGCGCGCACACCGCGCAGCTGCCGGTTGTCATGACACCAGCGAGCGGCTGAGTAAGTGAGCGTGGTACTGGGCAGCAGGATGCCCAGCATGGTCAGCAGGGCGCCCATCAGACCGATCATCAGGCCGCCATTGTTGAGCCCGATCTGCAGGCCCATCAGGGCGACAAACAGCACATTGGGGCCGGGCGAGGCCTGGGCAATGGCAATGGCGGTGTTGAACTGGGTGTCGGTGAGCCAGTGTTGCTCGTCCACCAGATAGCGATGCATATCAGGCGCGGTGGTGATGGCGCCGCCCACAGCCAGCAGAGATAGCACCACATAGTGCAGGAACAGCTGCAGCCACTCGGGCCAGCCCATGTGCAGGGTGAGGACTTCGTTCATCGGCCCAGCTTTCGGTAGCTCAGGGCAACCCCGGTCCCGCCCAGCACCAGCAGCACAGCCACCAGGGGCAGTCGCATCAAGCCCACCGCGACAAAGCAGACCAGACCCAGTGCGAGGCAGTGGCGAAATCCAAGCGGGTGCTTGTGCAGCGACTTGAGCAGCTTGAAGCCGGTGGCTGCAATCAGGCCGCCAGCCACCGCACCCATGCCGCGTAGCGCGCCAGCCACGCCGGGATAGCTGGAGAAGTGCGCATACATCATCGCCAGGACCAGGACCAGCAACAGGGGCACCGCAATGATGCCGGCCAGGGACACCAGGGCACCGCGCAATCCGAAGTGACGCCCGCCAAACATCAGGGCCAGGTTGATCACATTGGGGCCTGGCAGCACCTGGGCCACTGCCCACTCCTCGATGAATTCCTCGTTGCTCATCCAGCGCTTTTTTTCCACCATCTCGCGCTGCACCACGGTGAGCACGCCGCCAAAGCCCTGCAAGGCCAGCCAGGTGAAGGAAAAAAAGAGTTCGGACAGTGAGCGAGGGACGGGGCGCTCAGCCAGCGCGTCAGGTTCGGATTGCATGAATTGATTATCGTGTGGATTCCCCGGCCAGCGAATACGTTGGACGGAGCAAGAACGTACACTAGTCACTCGTCCCAAGCCGCCATGAACGCTCCCCTTGATGTCTCCTTTTTCCCGCGCGCAGCCAAGCCGCTGGGAAGTTACCGCAAGTACTGGGCGGCGCGCTTTGGTACGGCCCCGTTTCTACCCATGTCGCGCGAGGAGATGGCGCAGCTGGGCTGGGACAGTTGCGACATCATCCTGGTGACTGGCGACGCCTATGTGGACCACCCCAGCTTTGGCATGGCGGTGGTGGGGCGGGTGCTCGAGGCGCAGGGCTTTCGGGTGGGCATCATCGCCCAGCCCGACTGGCAGAGTGCCGAGCCCTTCAGGTTGCTGGGCAAACCCAATCTGTTCTGGGGTGTGACTGCGGGCAATATGGATTCCATGATCAACCGCTACACCGCGGACCGCAAGATCCGCAGTGATGATGCCTACACCCCGGGCGATGTGGGCGGCAAGCGGCCTGACCGGGCGGCCATTGTGTACAGCCAGCGCTGCCGCGAGGCCTATCCCGAAGTGCCGATTGTGCTGGGCGGCATCGAGGGCTCGCTGCGCCGCATCGCCCACTACGATTACTGGAGCGACAAGGTGCGTCGCTCGGTGGTGGTTGACAGCAAATGTGATCTGCTGCTTTATGGCAATGCCGAACGCGCGCTGGTGGAAGTGGCGCACCGCTTGGCCGCTAGGGAACCGGTGGCGCAGATCACCGATGTGCGCGGCACTGCTTTTGTGCGGCGCAGTTCGCCCCA
>JAFMJA010000095.1 GCA_017853735.1 Burkholderiaceae bacterium
GGCGATGAGATCCCTATAGACCAGTTCAGGCCGTCGTGCGCCTGGGCTGAACCTGCCGCGCCGATGGCCAAAGCCCAAAGCGCAGCCCCTATGCGGTGACTGAATTTCATAAGGGTCGTCCTTTCTTCAGCATCAAATGTCTGCTTAAACCAAATACGCAACGCAGCTGCAGCAGATTTGGATGACCTGCCGTCTAGAATTGAGTCATGAATCTTCCCGCTAATGACAAGGCTGGCTTGCCCAGGCCTAGCAACTTTTTGCGTCAGATCATCGAAAACGACCTGTCAACTGGCGCTTACACCGGACGGCACTGGGCCGGCCACCCAGGCACAGCCAGTGAGCAGAGCCAATCTCCAGGCAGCAAGCCAGATCCCGCCCGAATCCGTACCCGTTTTCCACCTGAACCAAACGGTTATCTGCATATTGGACATGCCAAGAGCATTTGTCTGAATTTTGGCTTAGCCAGGGACTATGGCGGGATCTGCCACCTGCGCTTTGATGACACCAATCCCGAAAAAGAGGAACAGGAATACGTTGATTCGATCGTGGATGCGGTCAGATGGCTGGGTTTTTCTTGGGATTCGCACAACACTTCGCACCTGTTTTACGCCAGCAATTATTTTGACTTCATGTACCAGGCCGCCGAATACCTGATTGAAACCGGCCACGCTTATGTCGATGAGCAGTCCGCAGAAGAGATGCGCCTGAACCGAGGCGATTTCCTCACCCCCGGAAAAGACAGCCCCTTTCGCCAGCGTTCGGCCGCAGACAACCTGAACCGATTCCGCCAGATGCGCGATGGCAAGCTGGCTGATGGCGCAGCCGTACTGCGCGCCAAGATCAGCATGGCAAGCCCCAACATCAATCTGCGCGATCCAGCCATTTACCGCATCCGCAGAGCCACCCACCACAACACCGGGGACCAGTGGTGCATCTACCCGATGTATACCTACGCCCATCCGATTGAGGATGCGCTGGAAAATATCACCCACAGCATCTGCACCCTGGAATTTGAAGACCAGCGCCCGTTCTATGACTGGTTGCTCGAACGCATTGTCCCCATCCTTCGCACGCCTCAATTCGAACATGCCAGGGAACTGGTAGAAAAAATTGAGTCGCAGGGTCTGGAAGCCTGCAAGGAGTTCGCCTGGAATTGCTACAACCATGCTGATCGTCTGTTTGCCAGCGAGGCTGAAATGCAAATGCGTGCTCTCTTTGGGAAATGGGAGCATGACCACCATGCGGCGCTGCGTGATCTGCCTGATTTTTTTGCCCTGCTGAAATCCCAGTTGGCCCAGTTCACGCCATTGCTGGCGCATGCCTTGGACCAGCAACGGCCCAATGTTTTCCTGCTTCCTCACCAGCATGAATTCGCCCGGCTTAACTTAAGCCATGTGATCACCAGCAAGCGCAAATTGGCGCAACTGGTCCACGAGGGGCATGTCAGTTCCTGGGACGATCCCCGCATGCCCACCCTGGTGGGGCTGCGTCGTCGGGGCTTCACACCGTCCAGCCTGCAACTCTTTGCTGAGCGCATCGGGGTGACCAAGGACTATTCCTGGATTGACTACAGCACCCTGGAGGGATGCCTGCGTGAAGACCTTGAAAACAAGGCCCCTCGTGCCATGGCTGTGCTCGACCCAGTGAAACTGGTTCTGGTCAATTGGGCTGAAGTCTTTGGTCGCAGTGATTACACCGAATCATGTGTCCTGCCGGCCTTGCCTCATGTGGATCCCGGCAAGCCCTCGCCCGCACCGCGCCAGTTTCTGATCGGCCACCAGGTTTGGATCGAGCGTGAAGACTTCGAGGAAATTCCGCCCAAAGGCTACAAACGCCTGTTTCCAGGCAATGTGGTGCGCCTCAAAGGAGCGTATGTGATCGAATGCCTGGGTTGCCAACGCGATGCGACCGGTCAGGTGACAGAAGTCCACGCCAAGGTAATTCCCGATACCAAGAGTGGCAGCTCTGGCGCTGACCGTGTCAAGGCCAAAGCGGCAATCACCTGGGTCGCACTGGCCGATGGCCTTTGCGCCGAAGTTCGCCTGTACGACCGCCTGTTTACCGACCCTCAACCAGACACTGGCGAGAAGGATTTTCTGGCCAGCCTGAACCCGAACAGCCTGCGCATAGTCCAGGCCTACCTGGAGCCTTCCCTTGCCCATGCCGCAGCAGACGACAAGTTTCAGTTTGAGCGCCATGGTTATTTCGTTGCCGACCGCAAGGACCATTCCCCCGAAAAACCGGTCTTCAACCGGGTGACCGGGTTGCGAGATGGCTGGGCCAAGTAGGCCCTGACACCCCCACAGGGCTGCCACTGGGGCCTTTCGCAGGCCTTATCAAGTCGCGGTTGATTAAAAAAACAACAGCTTCGAGGGGAAAAGTGGTTTTTTTGCTTGGAAATGCCAATTTTCTCCAGTAGCATTCCCACTGCTGGTGAAAAGCAATTTTCATTGGCAATTTACCAACTTCTAGAAGGAAATTTAATCATGGCAACTGCAAAGAAAGCTACGGCGAAAAAAGCCGCTAAGAAAGCCCCGGCCAAGAAAGCTGCGAAAAAAGCTCCGGCCAAGAAAGCCCCGGCCAAGAAAGCCGCAAAAAAAGCGCCCGCCAAGAAAAAGGCCCCTGCCAAGAAAGCCCCGGCTAAGAAAGCCGCAAAAAAAGCGCCCGCCAAGAAAAAGGCCCCTGCCAAGAAGCGCACCCCCAACGCAGCGTTCATGAAGCCGCTGACACCTAGCGCATCCCTGGCTGCAGTGGTTGGTTCCAGCCCGCTGCCTCGCACTGCCGTGGTCAGCAAGATGTGGGACTACATCAAGAAGCACAAGCTGCAAGACAGCGTCAACAAGCGCATGATCAATGCTGACGACAAGCTCCGCGCCGTTTTCAACAAGGGCCAGGTGTCCATGTTCGAGATGGCTGGCCTGATCGGCAAGCACCTCAAATAAGTTTCAGGCTCGACCTGAACCGAAAGGCCGACACAAGTCGGCCTTTTTTATTGTCCTAGCCCCCTTGCCAGCCAGGCATGGCTCTGCTTGAATCAGCAGGGATATGGAGTTTGTTCAATGAGTGTCAGCATCACCTTTCTGGGCGGAGCCAATTCCGTCACCGGCTCAAAATTTCTGGTCACCCACGGCCAGCAGCGCCTGATGGTGGACTGCGGACTGTTTCAGGGCTACAAGCAACTGCGCTTGCGCAACTGGAGTCCCCTGCCAGTAGCGCCCAACCGTATCGATGCAGTGATCCTGACCCACGCCCACCTGGACCACAGCGGTTATTTGCCATTGCTGGTACGCGAAGGCTTTGCTGGGCGAATCTATGCCACGCCTGGCACGAGAGAACTTTGCGCCCTGCTCCTGCCCGACAGTGGCCATATTCAGGAAGAGGACGCAGCCTACCTCAACCGGCACGGCCTGTCCAAACACGCGCAGGCGCTGCCCCTGTATACCCTGCGCGACGCCGTAGCCTGCCTGCCCAGGATCAAGTCCATGGCCTTCGCCAAAACCTTTGAACCCCTGCCCGGCTGGCGCGCCACTTTTTCTCAGGCGGGGCATATCCTGGGCGCGGCCAGTGTTTTGCTGCAAGTTGGTGGGCGGCGCCTGCTTTTCTCTGGTGATCTGGGCCGAAGCGATGACCTGATGATGAACCCGCCCGACCAGGCCCCTGCCGCCGACACCGTATTGATCGAATCCACCTATGGCAATCGCGAACACCCCAGCGAAGACCTGATTTCCGAAATACGCCCTGCGCTACAACGCCTGGTCAAGCGTGGCGGTGTGGCGGTGATTCCCGTCTTTGCAGTCGGCCGAGCCCAGGCCTTGCTTCATGCCATTGCAGAAATCAAGCAAGCCGGCGAGCTCCCAAGTTCCTTGCCCGTCTTTTTGGACAGCCCTATGGCGGTGCAAACCACCCGCCTGTTCTCTGACTACACCGCCACCCTGCGCCTGGACCACCGGCAGATCCAGGCCCTGACCCGCTCGGCCACCATGATCAGCACCACCGAGGAATCGAAATCGCTGGCACGCCGCCACGGGCCGATGGTGATCCTCTCAGCCAGTGGCATGGCCACCGGGGGAAGGGTGCTGCATCACCTGAACCTGTATGCCAGTGATCATCGCAACATGATCATCCTCACCGGCTACCAGGCGCCAGGCACCAGAGGGGCCACCCTGGCCAACGGTGCATCGACGGTACGGATCTTTGGCCATGATGTATCCGTCAATGCCGAGGTGATCCAGCTTCAGTCTGCATCGGCACATGCCGATGCCACCCAGTTGCTCAACTGGCTACGTACCATGCCAACACCTGCACCACAGGTCTATATCGTGCATGGTGACAACGGCGCCAGCGATCAGCTACGCAGCCGCATCAAGCGTGAGTTCGGCTGGCAAGTGCAGGTACCTGAACATGGATCAATCTGGCCAGGCTGATACCAGCCCCTCTTTGCCAGAACAAAACTCAAACCTCGGGTAATGAGAGCAGGCGTTGCCGGGCCGCGCTGTATTCGTGCCGCAGCTGGCTGACGAAATCTGCGGTGCTACGCACCTGACTGATGGCACCAATGCCTTGTCCTGCGCCCCAGATGTCTTTCCAGGCTTTTGTGCTTTGGCTGCCAAAATTCATCTGGCTGGGATCACTTTCGGGCAGTTGCTGTGGGTCCAGACCGGCAGCCAGGATACTGGGCGCCAGGTAGTTGCCATGCACGCCAGTGAACAGATTGCTGTACACAATGTCATCGGAGTTGCAATCCACGATGGCCTGCTTGTAGGCTTCGATGGCGCGCGCCTCATGGGTGGCGATAAAGGCCGATCCGATATAGGCGAAATCGGCACCCATGGCCTGGGCCGCCAGGACGGCCTGACCGGTGGCAATCGAGCCGCTCAAGGCCAGTGGCCCGTCAAACCACTGACGGATCTCCTGCACCAGCGCAAACGGGCTTTTTACGCCCGCATGACCACCGGCGCCGGCCGCCACTGCGATCAGGCCATCTGCGCCCTTCTCGATGGCTTTTCTGGCAAAGCGGTTGTTGATGATGTCATGCAGCACCACACCACCGTAGCTGTGTGCCGCCTGGTTGATCTCTTCCCGTGCGCCCAGTGAAGTGATGATGACCGGCACCTGGTACTTGACGCACAGCGCCATGTCATGCTCGAGCCGGTCATTGGACTTGTGCACGATCTGGTTGATTGCAAAAGGCGCAGCCGGCCGCTCGGGGTGAGCCCGGTTATGTGCCGCCAAAGCCTCGGTGATCTCTGCCAGCCATTCATCGAACTGGGCCGCAGGACGGGCATTGAGCGCGGGCATCGAGCCCACCACGCCGGCAATGCATTGCGCAATCACCAGCTTGGGGTTGCTGATGATGAACAGAGGTGCCCCAATGACTGGGAAAGGTAAATTTTTCAGGACGGGCGGTAAACGGGACATTGGCATTCCTTCTGGCCAGAATGGGCGTGATTGCGGTGCCCAGGTGTGATTTCCCAGGTTTTGGCAACTTGGTGAAACCCTGAGCGAGTCCTGCTCAGAACGACTCCAGCGCCAGGCCAGTCACGCTGGAGGCACCCTGGACAATGCTGTCGCACAGGCCAGGCGCCTGGCTCAGGACATGATCGGCAAAAAATCGGGCAGTGACCATCTTGCTGCGCATGAACTCTGCGTCTCCGCCCCGCTCCAACGCCGCCAGGGCCGCCAGCAGTGCCCGCCCCAACTGCCAACCTGCGATCAGTTTGCCCGACAACATCAGATAGGGAACGCTGCCCGCGTAAACTGCGTTCGGGTCCTGCTGGCCACACAGAAAATCAACAACCTCCAGGAAGGATTGGCGTGCGCGCTCAAGGGCATCGGCCACAACCAGCGCATCCGCGTGTTTGCTTTGCCTGAGTTGGGCTTCGCTGGCCTCGATCTGCGCAGCAATTCCCCTGGCTGTGCGGCCGCCATCGCGCAAGGTCTTGCGGCCCACCAGGTCATTGGCCTGGATCGCGGTGGTGCCTTCGTAGATCGTGAGGATCTTGGCATCTCGGTAATGTTGCGCAGCGCCGGTTTCCTCGATAAAACCCATGCCACCATGAACCTGTACGCCCAGCGAGGTCGCCTCCAGGCTCATTTCGGTGCTGTAACCTTTGACCAGGGGCACCATAAATTCGTAGAAAGCCTGGTTCTGCAGACGGGTCTGAGCTTCGGGGTGCGCGTGCGCCGCATCGTAAGCCGCAGCAGCCACACAGGCCATAGCACGGCAGCCTTCAATATTGGCGCGCATGGACATCAACATGCGCCGAACATCAGGATGATGAATGATGGGAGCGCTGCCTTTGACCGAGCCGTCCACCGGCCGGCTCTGCACCCGATCGCGGGCATACGCCACGGCTTGCTGGTAGGAACGCTCGGCCACCGCAATGCCTTGCACCCCAACCGCAAAGCGTGCCGCATTCATCATGATGAACATGTACTCCAGGCCACGGTTTTCCTGGCCCACCAGGTAAGCGATTGCGCCGCCATGGTCGCCATACTGCAGCACAGCAGTGGGGCTGGCCTTGATGCCCAGCTTGTGCTCGATGCTGACGCAATGCACATCGTTGCGTGCGCCCAGGCTGCCATCGTCATTGACCAGAAATTTGGGCACGACAAACAGGCTGATGCCCTTGACACCCTCGGGTGCCCCATTGATCCGTGCCAGCACCAAATGCACAATGTTTTCCGTCAGGTCGTGCTCACCATAGGTGATGAAGATTTTGGTGCCGAAAAGCCTGAAGGTGCCATCCGCCTGCGGCTCGGCACGAGTTCTCACCAAAGACAGGTCAGAACCTGCCTGGGGTTCGGTGAGGTTCATGGTGCCCGTCCAGTTTCCCGACACCAATTTTTCGAGGTAAGTCTTTTTCAGTTCCTCGGAACCAGCGGTCAGCAAGGCCTCAATGGCACCATCGGTCAGCAAAGGACAGAGGGCAAAGCTCAGGTTGGCACTGTTGAGCATCTCGGCACAGGCCGCAGCGATGACTTTGGGCAGTCCCTGGCCACCGCAATCCGCTGAATGCTGCAGACCCTGCCAGCCGGCCTCGACATACTGCTGGTACGCCTGCTTGAAGCCAGGGGTGGTGGTCACCACGCCCTGATTCCAGCCTGAAGGGTTGCGGTCGCCCTCACGGTTGAGCGGAGCCACCACCTGCTGGTTGAACTTCGCCGCCTCCTCCAGCACCACCTGAGCGGTGTCGTAGCCTGCATGCTCAAAGCCAGGCAGTTGGCTAATCGCGTCGATGTGCGCGAGATGCCTGAGGTTGAACAGCATGTCTTTGACCGGTGCGTTGTAACTCATGCATTGCTCCGAAAAAGTGACCGACTGGGACTAAGAAGCTGACTGCTGTGCTTGGACTGGATCCGCTACAAGGTCTGCACCAATTCTGGAACGGCAGAGAAAAGGTCTGCCTCCAGACCGTAATCAGCTACGCTGAAAATAGGTGCCTCCGGGTCCTTGTTGATGGCCACAATGACCTTGCTGTCCTTCATGCCCGCCAAGTGCTGGATGGCCCCACTGATGCCACAGGCAATGTAAAGCTGAGGCGCAACAATCTTCCCTGTCTGACCAACCTGCAAATCATTGGGGGCGTAGCCGGCATCCACCGCAGCGCGGCTGGCGCCAATGGCCGCTCCAAGCTTGTCTGCCAGAGGGGTCAGCACTTCTTGAAACTTCTCGCTCGAACCCAGTGCGCGGCCCCCAGAGACGATGATTTTCGCTGCGGTGAGTTCGGGTCGATCGCTCTTGGCCAGTTCAGCGCCTACAAAGCTGCTCAGGCCGCTGTCGGCCACTGCGTCCATGGACTGTACGCTGGCACTGCCGCCGCTGGCGCTGGCGGGATCAAAGCCGGTACCACGCACAGTGATCACCTTGATTGGATCCAGGCTTTGCACCTGGGAGATGGCGTTACCGGCATAAATCGGGCGCTCAAAGGTATCCGGGCTGTCGACCCGGGTAATGTCTGAAATCTGCGCCACATCCAGCCTGGCGGCAACTCGTGGAGCCACATTCTTGCCCGCAGCGGTGGCCGCAAACAGAATATGGCTGTAATCACCAGCCAGCGCAAGAACCTGGTCAGCCACATTCTCAGCCAGACCATGGGCCAGCGCGGTTCCATCTGCATGGATCACCTTGCTCACTCCGGAAATCTGAGCAGCTTGCGCTGCAGCCGCCGCCGCCTGATGGCCTGCCACCAGCAGGTGAACTTCGCCGCCGCAAGCGAGCGCAGCAGTCACGGTATTGAGAGTGGCTGCCTTGATGGAAGCATGATCGTGTTCGGCAATAACCAGGGCTACCATTTCAAATCACCTTCGCTTCATTTTTGAGTTTGGATACCAGGGTCGCCACATCGGGCACCTTGATCCCGGCGCCCCGCTTGGGTGGCTCGCTGACTTTCAAGGTTTTCAAGCGCGGCGCCACATTCACACCCAGATCCTCCGGCTTGACAATGTCGAGTTGCTTCTTCTTGGCTTTCATGATGTTGGGCAGGGTGACATAGCGCGGCTCGTTCAGACGCAGGTCGGTGGTAATCACCGCCGGCAGGCTGACTGAAACTGTTTCCAGCCCGCCATCCACCTCGCGCGTGACCCGGGCCTGTCCATCCGCCAGTTCGATTTTGGAGGCAAAGGTAGCTTGTGGCCGATTCACCAGGGCTGCCAGCATCTGGCCGGTCTGGTTAGCATCGTCATCAATGGCCTGCTTGCCCATAATGACCAAGCCAGGTTGCTCCCGCTCCATCAGCGCCTTGAGCAGCTTGGCTACCGCCAACGGCTGCAGCTCCTCGACAGTTTCGACCAGAATGGCACGGTCTGCGCCGATTGCCATCGCGGTTCGCAATGTCTCCTGACATTGGGTGACACCACAGGAAACAGCAATCACCTCGGTGGCAGCACCTTTTTCCTTCAGGCGCACAGCCTCTTCGACAGCAATTTCGTCAAATGGATTCATGCTCATTTTGACATTGGCAATGTCCACTCCGGTGTTGTCCGACTTGACCCGGACCTTCACGTTGTAGTCAACCACCCGTTTGACCGGGACCATGATTTTCATGCAACAAACTCCAGCTGAATAACAGGGAAAGATGTCGCTGATTTCAGCAACAAACCATGAATTTTAGTCGCCTGCCCAAATCCTCCCGCGCAGTGGTGCTCACCCCGCCAACCGTCGATGGCCGGGAT
>JAFMJA010000096.1 GCA_017853735.1 Burkholderiaceae bacterium
ATCATGGATGCATGGCCTCGGGTGCGTGGGTGCAGCAGGAGCAGCAGGGGCAGCAGGCCACCCAGGACGATCTGGCCCAGCCAGAACAGGTAGGTGTAGATGCCGCCGTCGAGCAGGATGAAGCGCTCCAGACCATGCTGCTTGGCGAAGTACAGATTGGTCAGGTGGTAGATCAGCACAAAGTAGGCCGAAGCGGCGACAAAGATGGCCAGCAAGCGTGAAAGGCGCGCTTGCATGCCAGGCTCCAGTGGGCGTGCGCTACCAAGGCTGATCGCCAGCAGGACCAGCAGAAAAACCGCCAGTCCGTAGGACAGGGAAAACACGATGAACATCGGCCCCAGCAGCGCGGAGCCAAAGGCCTGGCGGCCAATCAGAAAGCCGAAGATCGAGCCGGTGCCAGTGGTCAGCAGCAGGCGCCAGATGAACGCTGCCAGGCCGGCATAGCCGCTGTAGACATTCATGCGCCGTTCCATCATGGTCCAGAGGTAAGCCAGCACCAGGCCGACAAAACCTGAGTAGAGGATCACGTTCCAGGCGAAGATGGATTTGAAGTTGTAGTGGGTCATGGCCACGATCAGCCGGTCGGCCCGACCCAGGTCGAGCATCAGCACAACCAGGCCGCCGATCAGCAGCGCGATGGCCAGCAAGCCTGACAACGGAGCCAGAGGCTTGAAGGCAGTCTTGCCAAAGACCGAGGACATCGAGGCAATATTGAGCGCGCCCGATGCCGCCACTACCAGAAACACGGCGAATACATGGGGCAGACCCCAGACAATCTGGTTGTCCATGCCGGTGACGATATGACCGCTGTGCTCCATATGCCAGGCCGCCCCCAGGCCCAGGCCGGTCACGAGCAACAGGCCAGCCAGCAGCAGGTAATAGGCCGGGCCGCTGCCCTTGAGTTGTCGCAGATCGATCTTCATGCTTCAGAGCCCCTGGTAGCGAACCCCAGGATCCAGGTTAAGGTCGGCACGGATCTGTCGGGTATTGAATTGCGCCACCCGCTTGGCAATCTCCGAGTCGGGGTCGTTCAGATTGCCAAAGACGATCGCGTTGTAGCCGGCAGCCGCACAGGCCACCATGCAGGCTGGCTGCTCACCGCGGTCAACCCGATGTACGCACATCGTGCAGCTCTCCACCGTGCCTACGCCGCGTGGCACATCAGGCTTCTGGTTGGTGATCGGCTCATGGACAAAGGAGCGCGCCTTGTAGGGACAGGCCATCATGCAATAGCGGCAGCCGATGCAGGTGTGCTTGTCGACCAGCACAATGCCATCGGCGCGCTTGAAAGACGCTCCGGTGGGGCAGACATCGACGCAGGGCGGGTCGGCACAATGCTGACACATCATCGGCAGGGATGCAGTGCGGCCGGTCTTGATTTCCTTGATCTCGATCTTGCGGATGTACTGGGTGTCGGTGGGGCCGGGCTGGCTGGGCAGGCCGTTCTCGGTCTGGCAACCGACCACGCAGGCATTGCAGCCGGGGGTGCACTTGGTACTGTCGATCAGCATGCCCCAACGCACCTTGGGGTTGGCGCCTGTGGTGGCTACGCCCGGCGTTGCCGCCTGGGCAATCTCGATCAGGCGCACGCCTGGGGCAAGCAAGACCCCGGCCAGGCCCGCTGCGGCCACACCCAACAGGCTGCGCCGCACCTGGCTGGGTTCGTCCGGGCGCGCATCACTGCAGGCATTCTTGCCGCAGCCGCAGGCGGAGGTGCTGTCGGGCTTCATGGCTTGTCGGAACCCTGGACCTTGAACAGGCGCAGTTGTCGGCTCAGCACCGCATGCGCACCGCCAGGGTGTTGCAGCGGCAGGAAGGCCGCGCCACTCTTGGCGGGCTGGGTGGCGTGGCACTCGAAGCAGTCAACCTTGACCGCAGTGAAGCTGTGGCAACTGATGCAGAAATTGGTGGGCGCAGCCGTCACGCTTTGGGTGGTCTGGCTGGCATGGCACTCGATGCAGGCTTTCAGGCTGTACTTGGCGCCGCGAATGCCACCGCGCAGGGTGTCGTCACGCTGGTGCTTGAGGTATTCCATGTGGTTGCGCCGCATCGCATCGGCTGGCTCCACGCATTGGGCACCACGGGCAGACTCGATGACCGGTTTGGGAACGCGCGAGGATTTGCCTGGCTGTTCGTTGGCATTCACGGTGCCACCAAGCAGCAGCAAGCATAGCGCCCCCAGGCCAAGCAGCCGCGCCCATTCCATGCCGCTTATTCTCCCAGGCCCATCTGGATGTAGCCGGTGGGGCAGACATCCTGACAGATATGGCAGCCAATGCACTTGTCGTAGTCGGTGTCGACATAGCGACCGGTCGTGGACTGGGACTTCTTGACCTTGAAGACGGCAGTCTGCGGGCAATAGACCACGCAGTTGTCGCACTCGAAACACTGGCCGCAGCTCATGCAGCGCTTGGCCTCGGCCTGTGCCTTCTCCTCCACCAGGGCCTGCAGGCGTTCTTCGAAATTGCCCAGGGCTTCTTCGGCGGTGAGATTGACCACGGTGCGTTTGTTGCGCGGCGTGAAAGGAAAGTGGCCGAGATAGAGCTCCTTGTGCGAAATCACATAGCGGTCGGAGCGGTTGTCGTAATTGTGGATCGCCACATTACTGCTGTCGGTGCCGCGGATAGGTTCATGCACTTCACTGAAGCTCAGACCTTTCTCGATCATCTTGCGGGTCAGGTCAAAGGTGTGCACATCGATCTTGGGTCGCTTGTCCTGTGCCTCGCCCGCCAGGAAACGGTCAATGCCTTCAGCCGCGATCGCACCATGGCCGATGGCGGTGGTGAGCAGGTGTGGGCGGATGATGTCGCCGCCTGCAAACACCCCCGCATGGCCCTGTACCTGGTAGTTCTTGTCGGCTGGCACGGCGCCCTTGCCGTTGTTGAACATCTCCAGGCCGGTGAAGTCCACTGCCTGGCCGATGGCCGAAACGATCAGGTCAGCCGGCAGGTCTTCTTCGGAGCCTTCGATGTTCTTGATCTCCAGCTTGCCACCGACGACCTTGGCCTCGCAGCGGATCACGCGCAGGGCGATGGCGCGCCCATCGGCACCACGCACCACACACACCGGGGCATAGCCGCCACGGATGGCAATGCCTTCGGACAGGGCGTGCTCGACCTCGTGCTTGGAGGCTTGCATCTTCTCAACCGCGAAGATCGAGGTCAGGGTCACGTCGGCACCCTGCTTGACAGAGACCGATGCCACATCATGCGCGACATGGCCGAGGATGGCCATCTCGGGACGGTCGCCCGGATTCAACTTGTCGATATGGCCCAGGCGGCGCGCCACGGTCGCCACGTCGATCGAGGTGTCGCCACCGCCCACCACCACCACCCGCTTGCCCACATGGCGCAGGCGGCCATCGTTGAAGGCCTTGAGAAAGGAAGTGGCAGTGACCACATTGGGGGCGTCCGAGCCCTCCACCGGCAGCGGACGGCCCGATTGCGCACCCATGCCCAGGAAGACGGCGTCAAAGTCCTGGTGGATCTGCTCCATGGTGATGTCGGTGCCAATGCGGGTGTTCACACGTGCCTCAACCCCCAGGTCGAGGATGCGCTGGATCTCGGAATCCAGGATATGGCGGGGGGTGCGAAAGCCCGGAATGCCGTAGCGCATCATGCCGCCCAATTCGGCGCGTTCGTCAAAAATGGTGACCGCATGTCCCTTGAGTGCGAGTTGGTAGGCGACCGACAGACCAGCCGGTCCGCCACCAATGACCGCCACTTTCTTGCCGCTCTGGTACTCAGGCCGGCTGAAAGCCAGTTGGTTGGTAATGGCGTATTCGCCGATGAAGTGCTCGACCGAATTGATGCCAACGAAGTCTTCCACCTGGTTGCGGTTGCAGCCCGATTCGCAAGGCGCTGGGCAGACCCGGCCCATCACAGAGGGGAAGGGGTTGGCCTCGGTGATGCGGCGAAATGCATATTCCTGCCATTTCACGCCAGCCGGCGGCTTTTCCACGCCACGCACGATATTGAGATAGCCACGAATGTCCTCGCCCGAGGGGCAGGACCCCTGGCAGGGTGGGGTGCTCTGGATGTAAGTTGGACACTTGTGCGAGTGGTCCGCATTGAAGATCTGCTGTTGCCAGGGGCGCGGCTTGTGGTCCCCATCCTTGTAGCGACGAAAGGTGAGCGGCTGGGCGCTGAGGGCTTCTGGGTTGGCTGACATCGTCGGTCTCCTGTGATCGTTGCGTTTTCGCCTGGAGGGGGTGCTGGCCTATTTATCGCCCAGCCGGATGGCTTTGCTGACCAGCTGGTGCACACCACCCACCATGCCCATGTCAAAGCCATATTGCGGCAGCACCTTGGTGAACTGGGCCTTGCAGATGGCACAAATGCAGGCCATGAAATTGACGCCATGTTCCTGCACCACGCTGTTGAGCGCCTCCATGCGTGGCAACGCGCCCTTGACCCGGATCTCGAGCAGATCGTCGGTGAGCAGGCCGCCGCCGCCGCCGCAGCAGAAAGTGCTATCGCAAATGGTTTCGGGCGCCATATCGTGGAAGTTGTTGGCGACCGCCCGGATGATGTCGCGCGGGATGGTGAACTGGCCACCGGCACTGTCGCCCATGCGCGAGGCGCGCGCGACATTGCACGAATCATGGAAAGTGATGATGCGGTCGTCGTTCTTTTCCTTGTCGAACTGCAGGGCGCCACGCTGGATCAGATCGTGGGTGAATTCGCAGATATGCATAGGCTGCTTGTAGCGATGGTCGAGCTGCTGTTGCAGCTGCAGGGCAAAGGGATCGTCGGCGCCGGCGCCAATGCCAGCCAGGGTGTTCCAGTAGCTGTAGGCCACGCGCCAAGCATGACCGCACTCACCCACCACAATGCGCTTGACGCCCAGCTCGAGCGCGGCCTCGCGGATGCGCAGAGCCACTTTGCGCATCTGCTCATAGCTGCCGATGAACAGGCCGAAATTGGCTGCCTCCGAGGCAAAGGAGCTCAGGGTCCAGCTGATGCCCGCAGCGTGGAACACCTTGGCATAGCCGATCAGGCTGTCCACATGTGGCTCAGAGAAAAAGTCGGCGCTGGGAGTGATCAGCAGCACCTCGGCACCTTTCACATTGAGCGGAAACTTGACGTCCACTCCGGTGTCCTCCTTGACATCCTCCTCCAGACCGAGCAGGGTGTCTTCCAACGCCGGCTCCGGAATGCCCAGGTTATTGCCGATGCGGTGCACCTTGCCGATGATCTCGTTGGAGTACTTCATGCCCATGCCCACCGAGTCCATGATTTCGCGCGCGGCCATGGTGACTTCGGCGGTGTCGATGCCATAGGGGCAGAAGACCGAGCAGCGGCGGCACTCGGAGCACTGGTGGTAGTAGCTGTACCAATCGTCCAGCACCTCTCGGGTCAGGTCCGCAGCACCCACCAGCTTGGGAAAGTGCTTGCCGGCAAAGGTGAAGTAGCGGCGATAGACCTTGCGCATCAGGTCCTGGCGCGCCACCGGCATATTTTTGGGATCCTTGGTGCCCAGAAAATAGTGGCACTTGTCGGAGCAGGCGCCGCAATGCACGCAGGCGTCCATGTAGACCTGCAGCGAGCGGTACTTGCCAAGCAGCTCGCCCATTTTGGAAATGGCTTTTTGCTGCCAACCTTCCACCAGCTCGCCGGGAAAGCCCAGATTTTTCTGGATGGCTTCGCTGGCCACAAAGGGCTTGAGGTGAGCGGTGGCACCCTCCTGCACCAGGGGGATGACCGGGTACTCCTTGAGCTTTGGGGTTTCGAAGGGGGCGGCAGCCATGGTGTGTCAATGTTGCTGGGTGGAGGGCTTATCCATGGTGGCAGCCCAGTTGGAGACATGGCGGCTTTCGCGCGGGTTGTCGCTCATATTGCGGGTGGGGCTGAAAAACAGACCCGGCGCGTGCAGCAACTTGCTGATTGGAAAGATGATCATCAGCAAGGCCACCAGTGTCAGGTGAATCAGCAGCAGGGGGTCAGCCGGCAGGGGCTGTATCGACAAGCGCATCAAGCCGAGCATGAAAACCTTGACCGCCACAATGTCGGTATGCGCCACAAAGCGCATGGACAATCCCGACAGACCGATGGCGATCAGCAGTGCGAGCATGAGGTGGTCGGAGGGGGTGGAGATGTAGCGCACCCGGTCAACCAGGAAACGCCGCGCCCACAGGCCGGCCAGGCCGGCCACCAGGGCAAAGCCTGCGTAAGTGCCCAGGGGCTGGATCAGGGAGATCAAGTACCACACCGGTTCCTGAAAGTAGCGCACATGGCGCAGCAGGACCAGCACCAGGGCAGCATGAAAAACCCAGCCAAACAGCCAAGTCCATTTGTTGGCGCGAAACAGACTTTCAAAAAAAACCACTTCACGCGCCAGTCGCCAGGGCACGCCCGCAGGGGTGAGTGGCGCGGGCGTCAGTGCAATCCGTAGCGGAGCAGGCGCGCGCGCATATTGGCGGATTTTGTAGGTCAGGCCAATCAGCAAGACAGCGGTAGCGATATAAAACAGCGCTGCATAGAAGAGAGAAAGGGCACTCATCTTTTGGGCCTGGTTTCGGTTCTGTAGCGACGCTCAGCGGTTCGTGACGCAACGGCCAGGGCGCCAGCCGTTTTGCCCCAGGGATGCTATGCCCAGGGTGCCAGCACGGCCGGCTACCACGCAGGTCTAGACGCAGCCGGTCGGCTTGGGCAGGCCGGCGATCTTGCAAGCTTGCTTGGCCGGACCATAGGGAAACAGTTCGTAGAGATACTTGCTGTTGCCCTTCTCTTCGCCAAACTGCTTGCCGATGGCCTTGGTCAGCACACGCACTGCAGGTGCAATCTGGTACTCGTTGTAGTAGTCACGCAGGAAATTGATGACTTCCCAATGGTTATCGGTCAGATCAACTTTCTCCTCCACCGCGATATGTTCGGCGATGTCCTTGTTCCAGTCAGCCAGGTTGATCAGGTAGCCCTCCTCGTCGGTCTCAAAGGTTTGGCCATTGACTTCGATGCTCATCGTGCTCTCCTCGGTTGAAATTGAATGGGTTGACTGCTGACGAAATGACGGTCATAGCCAGGAATTGGGGGTGCCGTGCTCGGCCACCAGGTCGACAAAGCCGCCATAGTCCACCAATGTTACGCAATCCAGGGTGCGGTTGGTCACGCCGCGCGCATCCAGGTCGGGCTTGAGGGCAAAAATCTTCATGTTGATAGAGGCAGCCCTGAGCTTGTTTTCCAGCGGAGTACCCGACAGCGCGGCATAGACGCCATCCTCGATCAGCAGCAAGGCGTGCTGGGGCAGGATCATGCGCAGGCAGCTCTCCAGGCTACGGGTCTGGGTGGGGGACTTGTTGACAATGTGCAGCATGATGGGGATTCCTCAAAAGCTCAGGACCACGTCCTGTTGCGCCATCAGCTCAGCCATCTGCTCGGCATTGAGCACTTCCACCGGAACCAGCAGGTCATTCTCAGTCAGGCCGCGCTGTTTCAGCGAGTCCTGGTCGACATAGAGTTTCTCCACATCGTAGCCTTCCAGGGCGCGGTAGCTGGGCGAAAAATTCTTGATGCCCAGGTCCTTGGTCTGCTGGCCCTTGACCAGTTCGTACACGCCATCGTCCATGAATACCAGGCTGACATCCTGATCAAAGGTGGCGGTGATCAGGACCACCTCCAGGCTTTCCAGGGCATAGATGGTGCCGTAGGGGGCCTTGCGGTTGATGAACATGAATTTTTTCATGGCTCAATCCCCAAAAGTCACCAGGCGGTCACACTTGATGCCACTGTCAACCAGCTGACCCAGGCCAGAAATGCGGAAACCCGGTGCCAGCACCTCGTCCTTGATGCCGCGGCGCAAGGCAGCAGCAACACAGACCACCAGATCCACCTTGTGCTTGTCGGCCAGCTCCGACCAGCGGTTGACAATATGGCGGTCATCCTGTGGCGGCTCGGTCAGGCGGGTGGCGTTGTTGACGCCATCGTGGTAGAAGAAAACGCGCTGCACCTCATGGCCCTTGGCCAGGGCGGCCATCACGAACTGGTAAGCACTGTCGGAAGCCTGGTGGGTGTAAGGCCCTTCACTGACAAGAATTCCAAATTTCATATCGATGCGGCGTTCAGACGCCTGGACTCAGAAGCGGATGTGGGTGGAGGCGTTCAGGTTGGAGCGAGAACCGCGCCAGTCGTCGATCAGGTATTTGGTGAAGGGCAGGTCGCACTTCTCGAAAAAGCGTGGCCAGCCAATGCGCTCCACCCAGTCGGAAATACGCTCCCAGGGGCGGGCATCCTCCTTATAGGTGTAGAGAATCTTTTTCACCATGGCCGAAACTTCTGGCCAGCGCGGCGGGTTGTTGGGCAGGCCGGAGGCCACCATCTTCATGAAGGTGGGCTTACCACGCGCGTTGGAGTTCTTGCCACCAACCCAGATCGCCAGCTTGGAGTGCTCGGGGTCATTGATCTGCATGGGCGGGCAGGGTGGGTAGCAGGCGCCGCAGCAGATACATTTTTTCTCGTCTACCTCCAGCGAGGGTTTGCCGTTGACCAGCGCCGGCCGGATGGCTGCCACCGGGCAACGGGCCACCACCGCGGGGCGCTCGCAGGCATTGGCCACCAGATCATGGTTGATCACCGGTGGCTTGGTGTGCTGCACGATGATCGCAATATCGGCCTGACCACCACAGTTGATCTCGCAGCAGCTGGTGGAGAGGTGAACCCGGTTGGGCATGTCCTCGCGTCTGAACTCGTCATAGAGTTCGTCCATCAGGGCCTTGACCGCACCCGAGGCGTCGGTGCCAGGAATATCGCAGTGCAGCCAGCCCTGGGTGTGGGCAATCATGGACACCGAGTTACCGGTGCCCCCCACTGGGAAACCGTTTTCTTCCAGCGCGCTGATCAGCGGCGCCACCTTGTTAGGGTCGGACACCATGAACTCTATATTGGAGCGGATGGTGAAGCGCACATGCCCCTCGGCGTAAGTGTCGGCGATGTCGCACAGCTTGCGGATGGTGTGCACATCCATCTGGCGCTGGGTGCCGGCGCGCACTGACCAGACCTCATCGCCATTGTGGGCTACATGGTGCAGCACACCCGCGCGTGGACGGTCGTGATAGCGCCAGTTGCCATAATTTTTTAGCAGCGTGGGGTGCATGTACTGCTTGTTGTCGGGCACGCCGCTCTCGATGGGGGTACGTTGTGCCATGACGTCTTCCTC
>JAFMJA010000097.1 GCA_017853735.1 Burkholderiaceae bacterium
TGCCCAAGCTGATGGCGCTCGAGTTGTTCAAGCCCTTCATCTTCTCGCGCCTGGAAGCCATGGGCATTGCCACCACCATCAAGGCGGCCAAGAAGGAAGTCGAGTCCGGCACCCCGGTGGTGTGGGACATCCTGGAAGAGGTGATCAAGGAGCACCCGGTTCTGCTCAACCGTGCCCCCACCTTGCACCGCCTGGGTATCCAGGCCTTCGAGCCAATCCTGATCGAAGGCAAAGCCATCCAGCTGCACCCGCTGGTGTGTGCGGCTTTCAATGCCGACTTCGACGGCGACCAGATGGCCGTGCACGTGCCCTTGTCGGTGGAAGCCCAGATGGAAGCGCGCACCCTGATGCTGGCCTCCAACAATGTGCTGTTCCCCGCCAATGGCGAGCCCTCCATCGTTCCCTCCCAGGACGTGGTGCTGGGCCTGTACTACACCACCCGTGAGCGCGTCAATGGCAAGGGTGAGGGTATGGTGTTTGCCGACACTGACGAGGTCCAGCGCGCGCTGGATGCTGGTGAGGTGGAGCTGACCGCCCGCATCAGTGTGCGCCTGACCGAATGGTCCAAAGACAAGACCAGCGGTGAGTTCGTGCCAGAAACGAAATTGGTCGAAACCACGGCGGGTCGTGCCCTGCTGAGCGAGATCCTACCCAAAGGGCTGCCTTTTTCCAACCTGAACAAGGCGCTGAAAAAGAAGGAAATCTCCAAGCTGATCAATGTCTCCTTCCGCAAGTGCGGCCTGAAAGATACCGTGGTGTTTGCTGACAAACTGCTGCAAAACGGATTCCGGCTGGCCACCCGCGCAGGCATGTCCATCTGCATCGACGACATGTTGGTGCCCAAAGAGAAGCACGAGATCATTGAGGCCGCCGAAAAAGAGGTCAAGGACATCGAGCAGCAATACGTCTCCGGCTTGGTGACGGTGGGTGAGCGCTACAACAAGGTGGTCGACATCTGGGGCAAGGCTGGCGACAAGGTGTCCAAGGTCATGATGGACCAGTTGCGCACCGAGAAAACCATCGATCGCCACGGCAAGACGGTGGACCAGGAGTCTTTCAACTCGATCTACATGATGGCCGACTCGGGCGCCCGTGGCTCTGCGGCACAGATCCGTCAGCTCGCCGGTATGCGTGGCCTGATGGCCAAGCCCGACGGCTCGATCATCGAGACGCCGATCACGGCCAACTTCCGTGAAGGCCTGAATGTGTTGCAGTACTTCATCTCCACCCACGGTGCGCGCAAGGGCCTGGCCGATACCGCGCTCAAGACGGCCAACTCAGGCTACCTGACCCGCCGCCTGGTGGATGTGACCCAGGATCTGGTGGTGACCGAAGAGGACTGCGGCACCCTGGAAGGATCCCTGATGCGCGCCATCGTCGAGGGCGGCGAGGTGATCGAGTCGCTGCGCGACCGGGTGCTTGGCCGTACCGCGGCCGAGGATGTGTCGCATCCCGAAACCCGTGCCGTGCTGGTCACCGCAGGCCATATGCTGGATGAAGACGCGATCGAGGAGCTTGAGGACGCCGGTGTGGACGAAATCAAGGTGCGCACTGCGCTGACCTGCGAGACCCGCTTTGGCCTGTGCGCCAAGTGCTACGGCCGCGACCTGGGCCGCGGCGGCCTGGTCAACCGTGGTGAGGCGGTGGGGGTGATTGCCGCGCAGTCGATCGGCGAGCCCGGCACCCAGCTGACCATGCGTACCTTCCACATCGGTGGTGCGGCATCGCGTGCTGCAGTGGCCTCCAGCGTGGAAGCCAAATCCAGCGGCATCATCGGCTTCAATGCCACCATGCGCTATGTGACCAACAGCAAGGGCGAACTGGTGGTGATTGCCCGCTCCGGCGAGATCGTCATCCATGACGAGCATGGCCGCGAGCGTGAGCGCCACAAAGTGCCTTACGGCGCAGTGCTGACTATCAAGCCTGACCAGCAGGTCAAGGCCGGCACCATCCTGGCCAACTGGGATCCGCTGACCCGACCCATCATCACCGAATTCGCCGGCAAGGTGAAATTCGAGAATGTCGAGGAAGGCCTGACCGTGGCTCGCCAGGTGGACGAGGTGACCGGCCTGTCCACCCTGGTGGTGATCGACCCCAAGCGTCGTGGCTCGGCCAAAGTGGTACGCCCGCAGGTCAAGCTGATCGATGTTTCGGGCAGCGAGGTGAAAATCCCTGGCACCGACCACGCAGTGACCATCGGCTTCCAGGTGGGTGCCCTGATCCAGGTGCGCGATGGCCAGGATGTGGCGCCGGGCGAGGTGCTGGCGCGCATTCCGGTGGAAGGCCAGAAGACGCGTGACATCACCGGTGGTCTGCCACGGGTGGCCGAGTTGTTTGAGGCACGCAGCCCCAAAGACAAGGGCATGCTGGCCGAGATCACGGGCACTGTGTCCTTCGGCAAGGAGACCAAGGGCAAGATCCGTCTGGTCATCACCGACCCCGAAGGCGGCGAGTGGTCAGAGCTGGTGCCCAAGGAGAAGAACGTGCTGGTGCATGAAGGCCAGGTGGTCAACAAGGGCGAACTGATCGTTGACGGCCCGGCCGACCCCCAGGACATCCTGCGCCTGCTGGGCATGGAAGAGCTGGCACGCTACATCGTCGATGAGGTGCAGGATGTGTACCGTCTGCAAGGTGTGAAGATCAACGACAAGCACATCGAGGTGATCGTGCGCCAGATGCTGCGCCGCGTGGTGGTCGAGAACCCGGGCGAGTCCAGCTACATCGCCGGTGAGCAGGTCGAGCGCTCGGAGATGCTCAATACCAACGACGCCTTGCGCGCCGAAGGCAAGCTGCCGGCTACCTACACCAACCTGCTGCTGGGCATCACCAAGGCCTCGCTGTCCACCGACTCGTTCATCTCCGCCGCCTCCTTCCAGGAGACCACACGGGTGCTGACCGAGGCGGCCATCATGGGCAAGCGTGACGAACTGCGTGGCCTGAAGGAAAACGTCATCGTCGGTCGCCTGATTCCTGCGGGCACTGGCATGGCTTATCACGAGGCGCGCAAGGTGCGTGAAAGCATGGATGAGGCCGAGCGCCGCGCCATCGCCGAAGCGGAAGCCGCTGAGTTGGCTGGCGAAAGCGCCGAGGACGCAGCCGCCGAGTAAAACGCCTGCCTGAGGGGTCCAATACGCCCCCTGCCCGGTAACGGGTGGGGGGCGTTTTTCTTGGACCAGGATGGGCGATACTTCGCGCCATGAGCTTCACCCTTGTGGCCGGCCTGCTGGCGGCCATCTTGCTGTTCTGGGCAGTGGGCGCCTACAACCGGCTGGTACGCCTGCGCGGCGTGGCGATGGAGGCTTTTACTGCATTGGACGAACAATTGCTGGTCTATGTGGCGCTGGTGCATGACAGGCTGGTGCCTCAGGGTGCAGAGGTGCGACCGGTACTGGCTGGCCTGATTGGCGCTTGCGCTCAGTTCGAGGCCGCACTCAAGGTGGCGCGGCTCAAGCCACTGGATGTGCTGGGCATGCGCACCCTGGAGGCTGCGCATGCGGCATTGCAATCAGCCTGGACGCGCTTGGGCACCGAACCCCCCGACCTGGCCGGGGCGCCCCTGCCCGATCATTTGCACCAGGAGTGGCAGCACATTGCACAGCAGGTAGAGCCCGCGCGCGAGGCCTTTGTCGCCCGGGTCACAGCGTACAACGATGCCATCGGGCTTTTTCCCGCACGCCTGTTGGCCAGGTTGATGCGCTTACAGCCAGCACATGCTTTCTGAGCCCGTCAGAGCCGACTCGGCACGCCAGCAACTGCCCCTATGGCAATTGCTGCAGGCCACCGCGCAGCTGGTGCAGGCGGTCCGGCGGGGCGCATCGGCCACGCCTTTGTTGGCCGAGTTGCAATCCGATCTGCGTCCAGGTGTGCAGGCGCTGGCCTATCAGGTATGGCGCCAGCTGGGGCGAGCCGAGGCCTTGCGCGCACTGCTGGTCTCGCGCCAGCCCCCGCCCCAGATCGACGCCCTGCTGTGCACCGCGCTGGCCTTGAGCTGGAACGAAACGCAGGCGCCCTACGACCCACACACCCTGGTCAACCAGGCTGTGGAGGCCGCCAAAAAAAGTCCCGCCATGAAGGGCCAATCCGGTTTCATCAATGCCTGCCTGCGCCGATTTCTGCGCGAGCGTGATGCAATGGTGGCAAACACCGATGTCCAGCCCGTGGCCCGATGGAACCACCCCAGCTGGTGGATCGAGCGACTGCAGCAGGACTACCCCAGCCAATGGCAGCCCATGCTGGCGGCTAACAACCGGCCTGCGCCCATGACCCTGCGCGTCAATCTGCGTCAAGGTACTGTGCAGGAGTACCAACAGCGGCTAGAACAGGCAGGGCTGATTTCCGTTCGCAACGGTGACTACGGCTTGACCCTGGTGCAAGCCTGCCCGGTGGAACGGCTGCCAGGCTTTGCCGACGGTGCGGTATCGGTACAGGATGCCGCCGCCCAGCTGGCTGCGCCCTTGTTGTTGCAGGATTCGGGCCTTGGTTTAGGCAGCCGCATCCTGGATGCCTGCGCTGCACCGGGCGGCAAGACCGCACATTTGCTGGAATTGAGCGATGCCCAGGTGATTGCGCTCGATATTGACCCACAACGCTGTGCGCGCATTGGCCAGAATTTGGAGCGGCTGGGCTTGCAGGCCAAAGTTCTGGCGGCCGACGCGTCGTCTCCCGATGCATGGTGGGACGGTCAGAAGTTTGATGCCATCTTGCTGGATGCGCCCTGCTCGGCTTCTGGGATTGTGCGTCGCCATCCGGATGTGCGATGGTTGCGCCGGCCAAGCGATCTGGCCCAGCTGGCCCGGCAGCAGTCCCAATTGCTGGCTGCACTGTGGCCGCTGCTCAAAACGGGGGGGCGGCTTGTGTACTGCACCTGTTCGGTGTTTCATGAAGAAGGTCAGGCGCGGATTCAAGCGTTTCTTGCAAACAACACCGAGGCCCGCCTGTTACCCTCACCAGGACATTTGCAGGTGGTTTTTGCCGATTCTGGGAGCGCTGTCCCGGACAATCGGCTGATTGATCATGACGGCTTTTATTACGCATTGGTGGAAAAGCGCGCGGCTTGACCGATTGGCGCTATTTGCACTTGCCTGGCTGGCACTGGGTCTGCCTGCGCCTGCCTTGGCTCAAGCGGCCCAGCCCGAGGTCAAGCTGTTGCAACTGGAGCGCTCCGCCGACAGCTTGCTGCTGTCGGCCAATATCGAATTCCAGCTGTCTGCTGCGGTGGAAGATGCGCTTCTCAAGGGTGTGCCTGTCATCTTCGTTGCTGAAGCCGAGGTCTTACGCGAGCGTTGGTACTGGGCAGATAAACGGCTTGCCAGCACCGTGCGCCAAATGCGCCTGAGCCATCATCCAATGACACGCCGCTGGCGTCTGAGCCTGTCCTCTGGCGAGAATCCCGCCAGCGGCGCTGCCCTGAATCTGAATTTCGAGTCACTCGCCGAAGCCCTGGCCACCATCAGTCGCCTGAGCAGCTGGCGTATCGCCGACTGGGCGGAGCTGGAGCCCGATGCCCGCCACCAGCTGCAGTTTCGCTTTCGTCTGGATGTGGGCCAGCTGCCCCGGCCGATGCAAATTGGCACGCTGGGCCAGAACGACTGGAACATTTCCGTATCCGTGACGCAGAAATTTGTGCCCGGAGAGATCCGATGAGTGCGCCAGGGCCCAGCGAAAAGATGGGGCGCATCAACTGGCTGGACACGCGCACCTTGCGCAGAGTGGTGAGCATTGGCCTGGCCCTCATGGTGCTGATCGGACTGGCCTTGTTGTACCTGCTCACCCAGGCGACCAATAACCGGGAAATGTACGAACGCCACTACGGCGAGCTGGTGATGCTCAATGGGCTGGTGGCCTTGCTATTGCTGCTGGGCATTGCCTGGATGGCCTGGCGCTTGCTGCGCCGCCTTCGTCAGGGGCGATTTGGCAGCCGCCTGCTGGTCAAGCTGGCGGCAGTGTTTGCACTGGCCGGTTTTGCACCAGGCCTGCTGATCTATGTGGTGTCCTACCAGTTCGTCTCGCGCTCCATCGAGAGCTGGTTTGATGTCCAGGTGGAGGGCGCGCTGGAGGCGGGCGTGGGCCTGGGCCGGTCCACCCTGGACACCTTGTCCAATGACCTGGCGGCCAAGACGAGATCTGTGGCCTCGCAGCTTCAAAATGCGCCCGATGTCATGGCCGGCCTCACCCTGGAGCGCTTGCGCGAGCAGGACAGCGGCCATGAGCTGCTGTTGTGGGGCGCAGCGGGGCAACTGCTGGCCAGCGCGGGGCAGACCAGCTACCAGCTCAACCCGGAGCGACCCAGCGCCCAGCAGTTTCGTGCTGCGCGTGCCCAGCGACCGATCACCTGGATCGAAGGCCTGGACGAGGTGCTTGGCCAAGGCATGCGCGGCGCCCGCATCAAGTCGCTGGTACAGGTGCCCGGCACGGCAATTGACATCCTGGGTGACGGGCGTTTCCTGCAGATGGTGCAGGAGCTACCCCCTAGCCTGGTGGCCAACGCCCTGGCCGTCACCCAGGCACACCGCGAGTACCAGGAGCGCGCCCTGGCCCGCCAGGGGCTGCGGCGCATGTACATCGGCACGCTCACCTTAAGCCTGTTTCTGGCCGTTTTTGGCGCGGTATTGCTGGCGGTAATCCTGGGCAATCAGATCACCCGCCCGCTGCTGCTCCTGGCTGCCGGCATGCGACAGGTGGCGGCAGGCGACCTGCGCCCGATGGGAACGCTGCAGGGCAAGGATGAACTCGGTGGGCTGACGCGCTCCTTTGCCGACATGACCCAGCAGCTGGCCGACGCGCGCCACGAGGCTGAGCGCAGCATGAATCAGCTGGATGCAGCACGCGGCCATTTGCAGACCATTCTGGACAACCTGACTGCTGGCGTGATCCTGCTCAACACGGATGGGGTGATCCTCACGGTCAATCCCGGGGCTACCCGCGTGTTGCGCCTGCCAATTGCCGCTTTTGCCGGACACCGGCTGCAGGATGTCCAGGGCCTGGAGGCCTTTGGACGTCAGTTGCAGGAGCAGTTTGCGGTTTTTCTGGCCGAACGCTCCGGCCATGGGGTGGACCATTGGCAGCAGTCTTTCGAGCTGGGCGCGCACGCCCCGGATGCGCCTGGTGGCAAGAACACAATCACCCTGGTGGTGCGCGGCGCCGAGCTGCCAGAAGGCGACCGCTTGCTGGTGCTGGACGATATTTCCGAAATCGTGTCAGCCCAGCGTGCCCAGGCTTGGGCTGAGGTGGCGCGCCGACTGGCGCATGAGATCAAGAACCCGCTCACCCCTATCCAGCTCTCGGCCGAACGCATGCAGATGAAGCTGGCTGACAAGCTGGCCCTACCCGAGCAAGCCATTCTGGGCAAATCGGTCCAGACCATTGTCGATCAGGTCGATGCCATGAAGCGCCTGGTGAATGAGTTTCGCGACTACGCTCGCCTCCCAACGGCCGACCTCAAGCCCTTGGACCTCAACGCCCTGATCCAGGAGGTCTTGCAGCTTTACGATCCCGATGGCGCGCATGTGCCTGTGAGCGCTCAGCTGGATGTCAGTTGCCCCAGGATACTGGGCGATGCCCAGCAGCTGCGCCAGGTGCTGCACAACCTGCTGCAGAACGCCCAGGATGCATCTGAATCCGTGACCGGCCCAAGTGCCCCCGGCGCGGGCGTGATGGTCCGCACCCAGTGGTCAGCAGCCAGCGGACGGGTGCGCCTGCTGGTGCAGGACACTGGCCCCGGTTTTTCGCAAAATATTCTGCAACGCGCCTTTGAGCCCTATGTCACCACCAAGGCCAAGGGCACTGGGCTGGGTTTGGCCGTGGTCAAAAAAATTGCCGATGAACACGGGGCCCGGGTGGAGCTGGCCAACCGAACAGTCGATGGCAAGATACAGGGCGCCCAAGTATCGCTATCATTCGCTACAGAAAAGGCTGTTCCGGCGTAATGGCCAACGGCCCGGCATTGGGGAGACAAGCGGAAACACCATGGCAAACATACTGGTAGTTGATGACGAACTTGGCATTCGCGATCTGCTGAGTGAAATTCTCAACGATGAAGGTCATGCGGTCGCGGTGGCTGAAAACGCTGCCCAGGCGCGTACTGCGTTGGCGCGCGAGCGCCCTGATCTGGTCCTGCTGGACATCTGGATGCCCGACACGGATGGCGTCACCCTGCTCAAGGAGTGGTCCTCAATGGGAGTCCTGAGCATGCCCGTCATCATGATGAGCGGGCACGCCACCATCGATACCGCTGTGGAAGCCACCAAGATTGGCGCGCAGGCTTTTCTGGAAAAACCGATCACCCTGCAAAAGCTGCTCAAGGCGGTGGAAACTGGCTTGACCAAGCGCAGTGACGCCCGCTCCGCCAAGACTTCGGCCAAGGTCGACTTGTTCTACGGCGCCGGCCAGGTTGGTGTGGGCGGCGCCACTTCGGTGAGCGAAGTGGTGGCTTTTTCCTTGCAGGCCACGCAAAACTTTACCCTTGACAAGCCGCTGCGTGAAGCACGCGATGATTTCGAAAAGGCCTACTTCGAGTATCACCTCGAACGCGAGCGCGGATCCATGACCCGGGTTGCTGAAAAGACCGGCCTGGAGCGCACCCACCTGTATCGCAAACTCAAGCAACTCGGTGTTGACTTGCTTCGAGGAAAGCGCACCGGGAGCGACCAAGGGTGAGCACAATGGCTCGGCGCCGAGAGTCCCTAGCGGCGGCAAGTCAAGCGCCAGTACGGATACAGCTGATACAATTTGCCCCTCTGGCCCGGTAGCTCAGTCGGTAGAGCAGAGGACTGAAAATCCTTGTGTCGGTGGTTCGATTCCGCCCCAGGCCACCACCTCTAAAAGGTACAACCTGAAGACATTGTTTACAGTTTGTACCGATCACATCGTTAACAACCTGGGCCCAAATGGATTGGGTCCAGGTTCGATACGGCAACTGTCCATGTCGAAGTAACCCAGATCGTATTGCATAAAGCTGACTTGCCAGAT
>JAFMJA010000098.1 GCA_017853735.1 Burkholderiaceae bacterium
CGCAGGCTTTATACCTATTGCCCATCCGGCAGCGGTTGCATGGCTGACCTGACAAACAGCTCCAATGTTTTTGCCACGACCAACAGCGCCATCACCGATTCCCTGCTGAATTCTTCCCCCAGTGTGTCTGTTTCGTCGGTCACCCGCTCTGGTACAACAGCGACCGTTACGACCAGCTCCGCTCACGGCTTTGTCACTGGCGACTCGGCCTTGATCAGTGGCGCGACTCAAAGCGAATACAACGGCCGCAAAGATCTTATCAATGTAGGCAGCACCACAACTTTCAGTTTCAGTGTGCCTGAATATCCGCCCTCGCCTGCCAACGGGACTTACAGCGCTTCTGTACCCAGCTTGCAACAGGCGGTCAGCTCAATTACACGAAGTGGCGCTACAGCAACTGTCACTCTTTCCAATCACGGTTATGCGACTGGCCAGTCCATCACTATTTCCGGGTCAACACAGAGCCAATACAACGGCACATTCGCCATCACAAATACCGATGCAAATTCATTTACCTTCACGATTACCGAGGGTCCGGTATCCCCAGCAGGAAGCGGCACGGCTACTGTCGGAAGCACCTCGCGCAGCATTGAGGCATACAACGCCAACCCAACCCCAGGTATCCAGCGTTCGACTGGAAGTACAACAGTGACTGTCACCACTACGGCCAATCATGGTTTTTTAACCGGCAATCTGGTCACCATCTCTGGAGTAAGAGATTCGACCGGTAATTTGGTGTCGGAGTACAACATTGGGCCGGTTACTTTGACCAAAACTGGTAACAAATCGTTTACCTACACAATCAGCGCCACAACGCCCACCTCCCCAGCCTCTGGGACGATCTATGCGGATGGAGCTACTTCGGCCAAAACCATTACCAGCCTGACGCGTTCCGGAACGACAGCCACTGCAACTTCAACAGCACATGGTTTTGTCAACGGAGCAACCGTCAGCATTGGTGGAACTCAAGGCACCAATGAGAGCGGGTATGTCGGAAGCTTTGTTATTTCCGGCGTTACAAGCAATACATTCAATTACACCGTTACCACCACACCGGCCACTCCCGCTACAGGCACGATCACCGTGCAAAAGGCCACTGGAAGCGACCGTACATCCCTGATCAATTGGGTTCGTGGGCAGGATAATTTTGGCGACGAGGCCAGCCCCGGTGGCGGCTACACCGTGCGGCCCTCTATCCACGGTGATGTGTTGCATTCCCGGCCGGTGGTGGTGAACTATGGAGACAGCCGCGGGCTGGTGGTGTTCTATGGCGCCAATGATGGCGTATTTCGCGCAGTCAACGGTAGCCAAACGGCCGCCATTGGTTCTGTTTCTGCAGGAGGTGAATTGTGGGGACTGGTATTGCCTGAGCATTTTCAAAAACTAAACCGACAACGAATTAATTCCCCAGAACTCAAGTTACCAAGCACGCTTTCGATTGCAGGAGCCCAGCCCAAAGATTATTTTGTGGATGGCTCACCCAGTGCTTACCAATTGCTTAAAGCTGACGGGACCATCGACAAAGCTTACCTCTACCTCACCATGCGGCGCGGCGGACGCTTCATTTATGCGCTGGATGTTTCTGAGCCAACTGCGCCCACAGTCTTATGGAAAATCAGCAATGCAACAGCAGGATTTGCCGAGTTGGGCCAGACTTGGTCCAGGCCGAGGGTAACCTTGCTCAAAGGATATGTGGATGCGGCAACCGGAAAGTCCAAGCCGGTGTTGATATTTGCTGCCGGCTATGACCCGGCTGAAGACTCCGAGCCGCCCACAGCCAATACCATGGGCCGCGGCATCTTTATCGTTGATGCAGTCACCGGCGCGTTGATTTGGCGTGCCACATCCAGTGCAGACACTTCGTCATGTCCAACTGGCGCGACATGCGTTACGAGCAGCGCAATGTCATGGTCTTTTCCGGCCGACATCAGCTTTGTCGACCGCGACAGCGATGGCTATACCGACCGTCTGTATGCTGCCGATGTCGGCGGCAATGTCTGGCGGGTTGACCTGGAGCCCGCCGGTAATACGCCTGATAAGTGGCAAATATCTCGACTCGCAGCGCTTGGGTGTAGCGCCGGTGCTTGCGCCAGCGGCACCACGCCAAGAAAATTTTTCTACCCACCCAGTGTGTTGATGGTCGGCGTGGCTGGCAATAGTGGGTCCTACGACGCGGTCTTGATCGGGTCGGGTGACCGGGAGCATCCGCTGATCAGCACGGCTAGCGGATCTGCCTACCAGGTGACCAACCGCTTTTACATGCTCAAGGATGTCTACACCTCCAAGGCAGCGCCTCCCAGTGGCACCGCCGCTATCACTGAAACGGCAAGTTCGCCATCGGACCTGATTGATGCTACCAACAGCAGCTATGACGGTACTCGCAAAGGTTACTTTGTCACGCTTGCCAACACTGGTGAAAAATCTGTCAATGCCGCCACCACGGTACAGGGGATCACTTATTTTGGTACCAATCAGCCGGTAGCTCCCAGTGGAAACTCCTGTAGCGCCAATCTGGGTGTGGCGCGTGGCTATGCACTGAGTCCTTTTACGGCGACGAGAAGCGTTTCAAACTTTGATGGTGGCGGCCTGCCGCCCTCGCCAGTGGCAGGTATTGTCAACATTCAGGTGGGTGATAAAACGGTTCAACAGCAGTTCTGCATCGGTTGCGGAGGCTCGTCAGGCGCGATCGGGGGCGATGCCAAGTCTGGTTTTGGCATATCCAACCCCAACAAGACGGTACCCATGAGCCCCCGTCGCACCTACTGGTACAAGCGCTGAAGTTTTCATGGCCACTTTGTCAGCTGGCAAACAATCACCCAGCTTGCGATAGATCATCCGTTTGACCCGATCTGGGGATACATCCACCAGCGTATTTTTTTATAGCCTTCTACCAGCGATATTTTCGTTGGAGGGTGAAGATGCGCTCTTACAAGTCTTGTGCCGGGGCAACCCTGATTGAATCGATGGTAGTCATCCTGCTGGCTGGATTGCTGGCGAGTCTGGCGGCACCTTGGCTGAGCGGATTCGTCAACTCCATGCGGGTGCGCAGCACGGCTCAGACACTGCACGCCAGTTTGCAATTGGCCCGCAGCGAATCAGCCAAGCGCAACACCCGGGTTGTTGTATGCAAGTCAAGCGATGGGGCGCAATGCGCTTCTGGTGGTGCCTGGGAACAGGGCTGGCTGATTTTTGTGGATGCCAACAACAATGCCAGTGTCGATCCTGGCGAGCCAGTCTTGCGTGTGGAAAAAGGGGTTGCATCCTCCTTAAGGGCTAGTGGCAATGGCTTACTGGCCTCTTATGTTTCCTACACGCCTTGGGGCGTGACCCAGACCATTGGCGGTGCTTATCAGATCGGCACATTCACCTTATGCAGTCAATCCAATTCCAGCACCGAGGGCCGTCAAATCGTGATTGGCAGCTCTGGCCGCGTACGCACACAGAAAGCAAGCCTGAGCAGTTGCGCTTGAGCTGGGTTTCTGTCCGGTCTGCAAGCGGTTTGATGCAGCTTATCGCCGCACCTCATCCACCAGGGTCTTGAACTCGTCTATATCCTCAAAGCTGCGGTACACGCTGGCAAAGCGCACATAGGCCACCTTGTCGAGCTTCTTCAGCTCACGCATCACCAGTTCGCCGATGCGGTTGGAGGCGATTTCGCGCTGACCCAGGGTGAGCAGTTTCTCTTCGATGCGCTCGATCGCATTGTCCACTTGCTCGGTGCTGACGGGTCGCTTGCGCAGGGCCAGGTTCATCGAGGCGCGCAGCTTGTCGCGCTCGTACTCGATGCGCCGCCCGTCTTTCTTGACGATCGCAGGAAAATTGACTTCCGGCCGCTCGTAGGTGGTGAAGCGCTTCTCGCAGGAGCCGCACTGTCGCCGCCGGCGGATGAAATCGCCTTCCTCGGACACCCGGGTCTCCACCACTTGGGTGTCGTTATGTCCGCAGAAAGGACATTTCATCTCATTTGTATACCGGAAAGCGCGCGGTCAGGGCACTGACTTTGGCCCGCACAGCAGCGATGTTGGCCTCATCGCGCGGCTTGTCCAGCACATCAGCAATCAGGTTGGCAGTGAGGCGGGCTTCCTCATCCTTGAAGCCACGGGTAGTCATGGCTGGTGTGCCCACCCGCACCCCGCTGGTGACCATCGGTTTTTCCGGGTCGTTGGGGATGGCGTTCTTGTTGATGGTCATGTGGGCAGAGCCCAGCACCGCTTCAGCTTCTTTGCCGGTGATGCCCTTGGAGCGCAGGTCCACCAGCATTAAATGGCTCTGGGTGCTGCCGCTGACAATGCGCAATCCGCGCTGGGTCAGGGTTTCGGCCACGATCTTGGCGTTTTTAAGTACCTGCTGCTGATAGACCTTGAACTCGGGCGATAGTGCCTCCTTGAAGGCTACCGCTTTTGCCGCAATGACGTGCATCAGCGGCCCGCCCTGCAAGCCGGGGAACACGGCGCTGTTGATGGCTTTTTCATGCTGGGCCTTCATCAGGATCACGCCGCCGCGCGGCCCGCGCAGGGTTTTGTGGGTGGTGGAGGTCACCACATCGGCATGCGGCACCGGGTTGGGGTAGACCCCGGCTGCAATCAGGCCGGCATAGTGGGCCATATCCACCAAGAACAGGGCACCCACATCCCTGGCCACTTTGGCAAAGCGGGCAAAGTCGATATGCAGGCTGTAGGCCGAGGCGCCGGCAATGATCAGCTTGGGCTTGGCCTCGTGCGCCTTCTTTTCCATGGCGTCATAGTCGATCTGCTCCTGAGCGTTGAGCCCGTAAGAGACCACATTGAACCACTTGCCACTCATGTTCAGGGCCATACCGTGGGTCAGGTGACCGCCCTCGGCCAGGCTCATGCCCATGATGGTGTCGCCTGGCTTGAGAAAGGCCAGAAAAACTGCCTGGTTGGCCGAGGCGCCGCAGTGCGGTTGCACATTGGCAGCGTCGGCGCCAAAGATAGTTTTCACCCTGTCGATGGCCAGCTGCTCGGCCACGTCCACATGCTCGCAGCCACCGTAGTAGCGCTTGCCAGGGTAGCCCTCAGCATATTTGTTGGTGAGTTGGCTGCCTTGGGCAGCCATTACTGCCGGCGAGGCGTAGTTCTCGCTGGCGATGAGTTCGATGTGATGTTCCTGGCGGGCATGCTCGGCCTGGATGGCGGCCCAGAGTTCGGGGTCGGTCTGTTCGACAAGGATGTTGCGCTGATACATGGGAGGGTCGGAAATTCGCTGATCCCTCATCTGGGAGGGCTGCCCCGGCGAACGGCAAAACACTGGGCCGGCAGACCAGCCCCGCGGCACGCTTCTTCGTGGAAATGCACGTTGGCAAAACCCTCATCAAGAGGGGTACTGCCTATCGCCAGTCGCGTACCCGCCTAGTGTAGCCGAGGCGGGTCGTAAAAATTGCTCAGGAGTTGATGGGAGCAAGCTTGGTCGGATTGGGTTTGATGCTGTCCTGGACTGGAACAATGGCCGGGCTGTTCATCGGGACTGACATGCCGGCGGCCACCCGGTTGAGCCTGTCAAGTTCAGCCAAGACCTTGTTGGCATAGCCACCGTCCTCTTCCAGATTGGCTGCGCCCACATAGGCGCGCAAGCCTCCCTCCAGGCTACCGGCGTTTTGGATGCAGTCTTTGAGCACCTTGACACCAACACGCAGGTTGGTCACGGGGTCAAATGCCGCGAATTTGCCGCCAAAGGTCTCATATTTATCGCTGTGCACCCGGGTCATCACCTGCATCAGGCCCTGAGCGCCCATCGGGCTTTGGGCAAATGGGTTGAAGCCGGACTCGATTGCCATCACCGCCAGGATCAGGGTGGGCTCGAGACGGTTGCTTTTGCCCAGGGCATAAGCCTCGGTGACCAGGGCGCTCAGGGGCTCCGGGGCTACCCGGTATTTTTTGCTGAGCCAGTAGGCCACCGCAGCCTGCTGTTTGGGCAGGGAATTGGGGTTGGTCGCCGTGGCCCGGTCGGCCGCGTCGTTGACGCCGATATATCCCACCATGGTGATCTGCCGTTGCTTGAGCCAGTCAAACAACTGCAACTCACCCACCTGGCGCAGGTTGGGCTGTGCGCTGAAGGCCAGGCCGATCAGCATGACCAGCAAGCCCAGCAGGGCAAAACCATTGTGGGTGACTTCCATGAAGCCCTGAGCCACATCGCTGGCAAAGGTTTTCAGGCCGTAAGTTAATTTTTGTGTCGCTGTCATAGCACGTCCTTCCTGGTCGCACGGTTCGGGTTGTCCGGAGGTTGGTGTCCGGGTCAACCAACAGACGCCGTGTCTGGGTTGGTGTACGTCTGTACATGCCCAGGGCGAGGGTTTCGCAGTTCAGGCATCTCAGACTTAGCCGGGGTCGGCAGCGGTTCGAAATCTCCCCGAGCTACCTTTGGTATTCGGGTTGACCCTAATTCTAGTGAGTCATATATACCCGGTCAATTATAAAGAACCGGTTCCATATTGATATAAATCAGGTTTTTTGGCTTGTTTTGTCCTGGAAACCCAGTCAGGACTGGCGATGGAAGTGCTGTGTGGCGATTGATCGGTCTGTAAAGGCTCAGTCCTGGCCTTCAATTACATGTTGTCAAATACATACATGGATACAAATTGGCCTGCACGCAGCTTGGACCAGGCGCCAACCGGGCTTGGGGCCGGTCTGGCCGAACTGGCCCCAGGATGCCTATCGACACATATATATAGTGTGGGGCGCAATCCGTGCCTGGCAAGACAGCGTCAGTTCAGGTACTCTGACCCCAAGCCCGTGACCCCAAGCCCGGATGGCCTGTCCGGCCAGGGATGCTTTCCAAAGGCGCGACAATACAGGCCTTTGTTTTCCCCCGAATATTTTGACCGTGACCAATTCCTCTGCCGCCTTAGCGCCCGACCTCCAGCAACTTGATGCTTTGACCGGGGGGGCTTTCAGCGCTGCCACTGCGGGTGAGCGCGCTGCCCGGGTGCGTGCCTGGCTGGCCAGCGAACCAACGCCCGAGCAGATGCAGCGGGTATTCAAGGAGCTCAGCGTCAAGGACAAGGGCGCGGCCAAGCTGTTGCGCGAACGGCTGGACGACCTGCGACGGGCCAGAAATCAGGAAGCCATGGCTGCGGAGTGGGCCAGCAAGGCTGAAGCATTGCTCCAGGCGGCCCGTTTTCATGTAGCCGATGCGCTGGCCTGGCAGCGTGATGCAGCCAAAGCGGGAGCCCCGCTGGGCCGGGAACCCTTGGCCGGACTGAAAACCCAGCTGGTCGATCGCATCAAAGCCATTGAAGACCTGCAGCACCGGGCGCAGGTTCAGCGTGAGGCGGCTCTCTTGCTGGCCCAGCGTATTGAAGTCTTGTCTACCAAAGCGCTGCAGGAAGCGCTGGCTGCTTTGGCTGGCTTGCACGACGATGTGGCTGCCTGGCGCCTGCAGGCCGATCACTTGCTGTCCGATGCGCATTGGGAGAGTGTTGATTTGCGCTTTGCCCCCATGCTGGAAACCGCCCGCAGCCAGCTGAGCCTGGTCTGGGAGGCCTTCTGCGCGGCCATTGATTCAGCGCGATTGGCCCAGTCTGACGCCAATGCCCCCCTTCCACTGGTACCTGTCTGGGCAGACGAATTGCGGCTGGCGCGCGGTGAATTGGTGTCCGAGCCGCCCTCGGCCAAGCCAGCAGTGGCGCCCGAAGTGATCGAGCTGGCCACGACAACCGTGCAGCAGGCACTGCAAAAGCTGGAGCTGGAGGTGGCCGAGGGCCATGGCAAGGCCAGCACGGGCGCGGCAGCTGCCTTGCGCCAAGCCCTCAAAGACCATGGCCGGCATATTGATGGCAAGCTGGACAAGCAGGCCCACGCTGCCCTGGCGGCTGCTGGCGAACTGGAAGGCTGGCAGCGCTGGCGGGCTGACCAGTTGCGTCAGGAGTTGCTGACCAAGGCTGAGGCCTTGCTGAACCGGCCCGAAGGTCAGGCCCTTGGCGGACGCAAGATGCAGGAAACCTTGCGCTCCTTGCGCGAGCAATGGAAGCAGACCGATCAGGGGGGTGTGCCCAACCATGCCCTGTGGAAACGATTTGACGAGGCCTGCAATCAGGCGCACAAGGTGGTGGAGGCCTGGCTGGAGAAAGTGCGTGCCGAAGCGGCCGCGCAACGCGCCAAGCGTTTGGCCTTGATCGAGGAGGTCCGCGCCTGGGCTGCCGCCCATGAAGGCCAGAGCGCACCGGACTGGAAGTCGATCCACCGCGAGTTGCACCAATTTGCCGAGCGCTGGCGCGAAGCAGGCCATTTGAGCGAAAAGCAGTTTGCTGAACTGCAGCCGCAATGGAAGGCCGTGCTGGCACAGGCTGGTTCTGCTCTGGCCCAAGCCCAGGCGCAAAGCCTGAACAGAAGGCAGGCCATGATTGAAGAGGCCAGCGCCCTGGGTGAGGCACCCGTGTTGCGCATCGATGCTGTCAAGGCCTTGCAGCAGCGCTGGCAGGCCGAAGCCCATGCCGTTCCGCTCGAGCGCCGCCAGGAACAAAAATTGTGGGATGCCTTCCGTCAGCCGATCGATGCGGCTTTCAACCGCAAGACCGCAGCCCGCGAGCAGGCCATCGCGTCGATGAGTGCGCGCGATCGTAAGGTGATCGAGGCAGCCAAAACACTCGAAGCTGCCAATGCCTCTGGCGATGCTCAGGCCATCCGGGCTGCCATGGCCGCCCTGCATTCTGCGCAGCAAGGCTTGGATGTGCCTGAACCTGCTGCACAGCCAGCTGCTGATCTGGTCGCCAGCCCGGCTGTCGCCCCAGACTCAGCGCAGAGCTCAGCCCAGAACTCAGACAGCGGCACGTCTGAAACCAGGGAAGAGGCCAGCCCGGCCGAGGTTGGCCAAGCGGTAGGCGAAAAAGCTGAGGAAAAGGCTGAGGAAAAGGCTGAAGAGAAG
>JAFMJA010000099.1 GCA_017853735.1 Burkholderiaceae bacterium
AGTGAAAGTTTTTTACGACAAA
Source organism: Burkholderiaceae bacterium (assembly GCA_017853735.1). Classification (GTDB taxonomy): domain Bacteria; phylum Pseudomonadota; class Gammaproteobacteria; order Burkholderiales; family Burkholderiaceae_C; genus Hylemonella. The sequence continues at coordinate 23 of JAFMJA010000099.1, forward strand.
GACTGTGATCTGAGCCTGATCAAGGGCAAGACAGTGGCCATCATTGGGTACGGAAGCCAGGGTAACGCCCATGCCCAGAACCTCAACGACAGTGGCGTCAAGGTTGTGGTGGGCCTGCGCAAGGGAGGAGCTTCCTGGGACAAAGTGGGCAAGGCTGGCTTGACTGTCATGGAGGTCAACGATGCGGTCAAGATGGCTGATGTGGTGATGATTCTGTTGCCGGATGAGCAGATTGGAGAGGTCTACAGCAACAACGTGGCCCCCAACATCCGTAAAGGTGCCTCACTGGCCTTTGCCCATGGCTTCAATGTCCACTACAACCAGGTCATCCCCCGTGCTGATCTTGATGTATGGATGGTTGCGCCCAAGGCGCCTGGCCATACGGTGCGCTCCACCTATACCCAGGGCGGCGGAGTGCCCCACCTGGTGGCTATCCACCAGGATAAAAGCGGCAAGGCGCGGGACCTGGCCTTGTCTTACGCCATGGCCAATGGTGGCGGCAAAGCGGGCATCATCGAGACCAATTTCAAGGAAGAAACCGAGACCGACCTGTTCGGGGAGCAGGCTGTGTTGTGCGGCGGCGCGGTTGAACTGATCAAGATGGGTTATGAAACCCTGGTCGAGGCCGGCTATGCGCCGGAAATGGCTTATTTCGAGTGCTTGCATGAACTCAAGCTGATCGTGGACCTGATCTACGAGGGCGGTATCGCCAACATGAACTACTCGATTTCCAACAATGCGGAATTCGGTGAGTATGTGACTGGTCCTGAAGTCATCAATGAGCAGTCACGCGCTGCCATGCGTAACGCGCTCAAGCGGGTGCAAAACGGTGACTATGCCAAGATGTTCATCCAGGAAGGGCGTTTGAACTATCCCAGCATGACCGCGCGCCGGCGCAACATGGCCGAACACTCGATCGAGGTGGTGGGTGCCCAGTTGCGCGCCATGATGCCCTGGATTGCCAAGAACAAGCTGGTAGACCAAACCCGCAACTGATCGCGTCGGGCTTTGATCCAAGGGCCACTCTGGTGGCCCTTGTTATTTCAGGGGCATGCGATTGGCATACACTTCAGCCATGCAAGAGCCAGAGTCATCAACCAACGATGCAACCCCGGTGCTGCTGCGCAAGCGGCGCAAGGGTATTTACATCCTGCCCAACCTGTTCACCCTGGCAGCGTTGTTTGGCGGTTTTTACGCCATCGTGATGGCGATGAATGAGCGTTTCGACCTGGCCGCCATCGGGGTGTTTTTTGCCATGGTGCTCGACAGCCTGGATGGCCGGGTGGCGCGCATGACCAACACCCAGAGTGCTTTTGGCGAGCAGATGGATTCGCTCTCCGATATGGTGTCATTCGGCGCTGCCCCGGCCCTGATCGCCTATGAATGGGGGCTCAAGGGCCTTGGGCGCTGGGGTTGGATCGCTGCTTTTGTCTACTGCGCCTGTGCGGCGCTGCGGCTGGCCCGTTTCAATGTTAATACCGCAGTGGTGGACAAGCGCTATTTTCAAGGCTTGCCATCCCCTGCAGCAGCTGCCCTGGTGACCGGATTCATCTGGATCATGACCGAGCTGGACATCAAGGGGCCGGCGGTGGCTTGGCCGATGGCGGTGCTGGCGGTCTATGCCGGGCTGACCATGGTCAGCAACGTGCCTTTTTACAGCTTCAAGGACCTCCACATGAAAAAGAGCGTCCCCTTTGTGGTGGTGGTGCTGATTGCCCTGGGCATTGCAGTGATCAATATTCACCCGCCTACCGTGTTGTTTGCAACCTTTGTCGTTTATGGCATCAGTGGCTACCTGGTCTACTTCTGGCGCAAATTCAAGGGTCATCCCACCAGCGTCATCAGCACCTCGACCGACGAGCCCGATGAACGCGGCCTGCACCGCTGACCAGCTCCTCGCTAACGGCCAAAAATTTGTGTTACATTGAGCCCATGAATATCTTGTTGCTAAACCTGCTACTTCTGCCTCGCCACTACGGGCGGATTCAGTAGCGCACGCAACGAATTCCACAAAGGCCCGTATGCAAAAGCATCGGGCCTTTTGTTTTGGTGAACGGTTTTTAGGAGAGTTGAAATGGCTGACAAGCTGATCATTTTCGATACCACTTTGCGCGATGGCGAGCAGTCGCCTGGCGCGTCCATGACCAAGGATGAAAAGCTCAGGATCGCCCGCCAGTTGGAGCGCCTGAAAGTGGACGTGATCGAGGCAGGCTTTGCGGCCAGTTCGAACGGCGATTTCGAGGCGGTGCAGTCGATCGCCAGAACGATCAAGGACTCTACGATTTGTTCGCTCTCCCGTGCCAATGATCGGGATATCTCGCGGGCAGCTGAAGCTCTCCAAGGGGCCGCCAGCGCCCGCATCCATACCTTCATTGCGACCAGCGCGCTACACATGGAGAAAAAGCTGCGCATGACCCCAGAGCAGGTGCATGAGCAGGCCAAGCTGGCCGTACGTTTTGCCCGCAACCTGGTTGCCGATGTTGAATTCAGCCCAGAGGATGGTTACCGAAGCGATATTGACTTTCTTTGCCGGGTATTGGAGTCTGTCATCAAGGAAGGGGCAACCACGCTGAATATCCCCGATACAGTGGGCTACGCAGTTCCTGAGCTGTACGGGCACTTCATCAAGACCCTGCGCGAGAAAATTCCAAACTCGGACAAGGCCATCTGGTCGGTGCATTGCCACAATGACCTGGGCATGGCAGTGGCTAATTCATTGGCCGGGGTGAAGATCGGTGGCGCTCGTCAGGTCGAGTGCACCATCAATGGCCTGGGAGAGCGAGCTGGCAACTGCGCGCTGGAAGAGATTGTCATGGCAGTGCGTACCCGCAAGGACTATTTTGGGCTGGAAGTTGGAATTGACGCGACGCAGATCGTGCCCGCCAGTCGTATGGTCAGCCAGACCACTGGTTTTGTGGTTCAGCCCAACAAGGCGGTGGTAGGGGCAAACGCCTTTGCCCATGCCTCGGGCATCCATCAGGATGGCGTGCTCAAGGCGCGTGACACCTATGAGATCATGCGCGCCGAGGACGTGGGCTGGAGCGCCAACAAAATTGTGTTGGGCAAGCTTTCGGGCCGCAATGCCTTCAAGCAGCGCTTGCAGGACCTGGGTGTATTGCTCGATAGCGAAACCGAAATCAACACTGCCTTCACTCGGTTTAAGGAGCTTGCTGACCGTAAAAGCGAGATCTTTGATGAGGACATCCTGGCTTTGGTGAGCGATGAGAGTCTGACCAGTGAAAAAGAAAAATATGGTTTCGTATCCCTGTCCCAGCACAGCGAAACCGGAGAGCGGCCCCATGCAGCGATTGTCTTTACGGTCGATGGCAAAGAAGTGCATGGCGAGTCTGACGGCAACGGGCCAGTGGATGCTTCGCTCAAGGCGATCGAGTCCCATGCCAAGAGTGGCGCAGAAATGGTGCTTTATTCAGTCAATGCCATCAGCGGTTCTACCGAAAGCCAGGGCGAGGTCACAGTGCGATTGCAAAATAGCGGGCGTGTGGTCAATGGCATCGGCGCTGATCCGGACATTGTGGTGGCTTCGGCCAAAGCCTACTTGAGCGCATTGAACAAACTTCACAGCAAGTCTGACCGTGTGGCAGCCCAGGGTTGAGTGTTGTAATTCCACAAAATTGGCTTGAATAAGTCCTTACAACTGATTGATTTTTCAGGAATTTTGCGTTTACACTGGCTGGGCTTATCAACTCAGGATTGCGCATGCATCGTGCTGTGGCCAGCCTCAGGGCTAGATTTGTGACCCCATTCAGGGTGCTTGGCTTGCTTGGCATCTCGCTGTGCTTGGTATTTGCGCCCATCGAGGACGTCCAGGCGAATGAAAAGTCGAACCAGGTTTCCTCCGCCAAGGGGCAACGCAAGGCCAGCAAGAAAACCGCCGCAAGCGCCAAATCGAACAAGGCCAGAAAGCAGTCCCTGGCTGCGCGCAAAGTGGACCCGCGCCCCTCGGTGGGACATCTGGCAGGTTTGCACCGTGCGGATGACCCGCTGGACCTGAAGTCCAGTGTTGCGCTGGTGGTGGATCAGGATACCCAGGAGGTTCTGTTCAGCAAAAACGAACAGGCGGTGCTGCCGATTGCCTCGCTCACCAAGCTCATGACCGGGCTGATCATCAGCGAAGCCAAGCTTCCCATGGATGAAATGATTACCATCAGCGAAGCTGATATTGATACTGAAAAGGGTAGCCTCTCGCGCCTGAAAGTGGGCACCCAATTGAGCCGTGGCGAGCTGCTGCACCTGGCCCTGATGTCCAGTGAAAATCGAGCGGCCCATGCCTTAGGCAGAACCTACCCCGGAGGGCTGGGCGTCTTTGTGGGCCTGATGAATGCCAAGGCACGATTGCTCGGCATGCAGGACACGGTCTATGTGGATCCGACCGGGCTGTCCAGCCGCAATCAATCCAGCGCCCAGGATCTGGCGCACCTGGTTGACATCGCTTCGTCGGACCTGATGTTGCGCGAGCTCTCAACTTCGCAAAGTCATCAGGTGGCTGTGGGACGCAAGGTGTTGCAGTACAGGAACACCAATGGCCTGATCAGAAACCCCGAATGGGACATTGGACTGCAAAAGACGGGCTATATCTCCGAGGCGGGCCGTTGCCTGGTGATGCAGGCTCGGATTGCCGGACGCAAGCTGATCATGGTCTTTCTCGATTCTGGCGGCAAGCTGGCGCGGGTGGCAGATGCAGAGCGGATTCGCCGCTGGCTGGAAAACAACCATCATGGGGCTTACCGCAGTCAGCGGCTAGTCCCCGCCCCGGCCTGAAACGGCGACTGCCGCTGGGCTCCAATCAATTCCCAGGCTTAACTGCTGGCGGCGTTGGGGGTGTAGCCCAGGGACTGTGAAATTTTCCCTGCCACCGACTGCAATCCAGCCAGCCAGGACTCTTCCAGACGGCTTGTCGGGGCAGATATTGATAGCCCGGCCACCAGGCGACCCTGATCATCCAGAATGCCTGCAGCCATGCAGCGCACACCCACTTCCAATTCCTCCTCGTCGCGTGCCACGCCAGTCTGGCGCACCTTGTTGAGCTCACGCTCGAGCGCAGCTAGTTGGGTGATGCTGTTTTTGGTATGGCCAGTCAAACCCGTGCGTGTGGCATACGAGCGCACCCGCTGAGGTTCATCGGCCGCCAGGAACAACTTGCCAACCGATGTCAGGTGCAATGGCGCGCGACCTCCGATCGCGCGTACCACCTGCATGCCTGATCGCTCGCTGTAAGCGCGCTCAATATAGACAATTTCATCACCCTGGCGGATGCTCAGGCTGACCGGCTGCTGAATCTGCTTGTGCAACTCCCGCATGGGAGTGAGAGCCGCATCACGCACATTCAGGCGGGATTTCACCAGGTTGCCCAGTTCCAGCAACCGCATTCCCAGGCGATAAGAGCCTGCTTGGGGCCGGTCGATGAAGCGCCCGGTGGCCAGGTCATTGAGGATTCGGTGGGCGGTGGACGGGTGAAGACCGGTACGCTCACTGATTTCTTTGAGCGATACCGGTTCTTCGCGGGACGCCAACACATCGATCAGGGTGAACATCCGCTCGATCACCTGCACAGTGGGTGCGCTGGGAACTTCGGGCTTGTTTTTTTTCATGATGGGCTTGAAGCCAAGATTTTACCTTGTGAAATCTTGGCCTGAAACCCACTCTCCATCGATCAACATTTCATTGGGATGAAAGCGCGCCTTGTAGTTCATCTTGGGGCTTTGACCGATCCAGTAGCCCAGATAGACAAAAGGCAGTGTCAGGCGTCGCGCCTGCTCGATTTGCCAAAGAATGCTGTAGGTGCCGTAGCTCGCGCTACGCTCGGGTTCGTAGAAAGTGTAAACCGCTGAAATGCCATCTTCGAGCACATCGAGAATGGAGACCATGCAAAGTCGACCCAGTTCTTCGTCTGGCGCAGGCTCTCGAAACTCCACCAGTCGCGAGTTGACACGGCTGTGCAGCAGGAACTGGGTGTATTGGTCGATGCTGTCCTGATCCATGCCGCCGCCAGCATGGCGACCGTTCTGATAGCGCAGGTACAACTGGTAGTGCTCGGGCAGGTAACACAGCTTGAGCACCCGGGTTTGCAGATTGGCATGTTCCTGCCATGCCCGACGTTGGCTTCGACTTGGTGAAAAGTCATCAACCCGTACCCTCAAGGGAACACAGGCCTGGCAATCATCACAGTGCGGTCGGTAGGTGAACATGCCGCTGCGCCTGAAGCCCTGGGTCACCAGGCTGGAGTAGGTCGCGTTGTTGATCAGTTGGCTGGGCGTGGCGACCTGGGAGCGAGCCTGTCTTTGCTCCAGGTAGCTGCAAGGATAAGGAGCGGTTGCATAGAACTGCAGCGTCTGAAGGGGCAGATCCTTGAGGTGGGTCACAGCTTGACAAATCGATTGGACAGTGTGCGCCAGTATAGAGGGTCAAAGCGCCATTGGGGCTCTGGGAGCTCCCTGGCTTTGGCAATATGCGCCAGGAATTCTTCCCGCCTCAGCTCGCGCGCGCCCAGTGAGGCCAGGTGCCGGGTATTCTGCTGGCAGTCGATCATGGCGATCTGGTGATGCCGACAGAATGCGACCAGCGCTGCCAGGGCTATTTTGGAGGCGTCGCTGACACGGGCGAACATCGATTCACCAAAGACAGCCCGGCCCAGGGCTACGCAATACAAACCGCCGACCAGCGACCCGTCGATCCAGGTCTCCACGCTATGCGCCAAGCCAGACAGATGGAGTTGGTTATAGGCGCGTACCATGTCGGGCACGATCCAGGTGCTGCTTTGTCCAGCGCGAGGGCTGCTGGCGCATGCTGCAATCACTGACTCGAAGGCAGAGTCAATTCGGATGGTGCAGCCAGGCGTGCGAAGAAATTTTTCCAGCGATTTGCGCAAGGAACGATGCAGGATGAAGCGATCCACCTCCAACACCATGCGAGGATCGGTGCTCCACCAAAGGATCGGTTCTCCCAGACCGAACCAGGGAAAGATGCCCTGGGCGTAGGCCTGTCGCAGGGTGCCAGGGTCCAGGGTTCCTCCAGCGGCCAGCAGGCCAGGTGCTGGCGTACCGGGCCCCCAGGCTTGGCGTACATCGGGAAATGCCTGTTGGGGCTCCAACCACGGCACAGGATAAGCTTTGGCTGACATGCTGAGCACTGTAGCGGAGCCGGGTCGTTTGTTCCAGCCGGTAGAATATCGGCTGTCGGGGCGTAGCGCAGTCTGGTAGCGCATCTGCTTTGGGAGCAGAGGGTCGTACGTTCGAATCGTATCGCCCCGACCATTGTCTTCACCCATCTACCCTCTGCCCGTAGCTCAGTTGGATAGAGCAACAGCCTTCTAAGCTGTAGGTCACAGGTTCGACTCCTGTCGGGCAGGCCAGCTTTTGCTTTCTAGGAAGCCTCCTCAAAACCTGGGGCGATTCAGTTGTGAGCTTAGGCTAGAGAAAACATCGCGTGCATGGGCGGCGGATCGCAGCACCGCATCGCGCGCTACGCTGATGGATTTGAGCAGGAACAGGAATCCGTGAATCGTGCACTCTACGCACTCGAAAACAACCGGAACTCCTGAGTCTAGAAGCCTTTGCGCAAAAATAGCATTATCGTCGCGTCGGGCGTCAAAACCGGCCGTCATCAAGAAGGTAGGGGGCATACGGCTGAGGTCGCTTATGAGGAGCGGCTGCACACGAGGGTCAAGCCGATCCTCTGGAGAATTAAGATAATTTTTCATGCTCCAGACAAGTAAGTCTTGTTCGAGAAAATAGCCTTTGGAGTATTTCTCGATTGATTCCGAAGGGCCGGCCGAACCTACACCGGGATACCATAGGAACTGATGGCAGATTGCTGGCTTGCCGCGCTGTTGAGCTAAATAACTGGTACTTATTGCAAGTGTGCCTCCGGACGAGTCGCCTCCAACAGCGATTCGTGCTGCATCAACGCCGATAGATGACGCATTCTCCCACGCCCATAGGGTCGCCGCGTAAGAATCTTCCAATGCCACGGGAAAACGATGTTCCGGTCCCCGGCGATACTCTACCGACATAACGATGCATTCCGCATGATGCGCCATCATGCGACAAAAACTGTCCAGTGTTTCCAAATCACCAAGAACATATCCGCCGGCATGGAAAAAGACCAGGAGCGGCAATGGCCCCCCAGCGACAGGGCGAGGGCGATAAAAGCGCACATTCAGTGCAGTTCCGTTGGCAGGGATGGTTGTGTTTTCTACTGCAGCAAGTGCCGGCGGGTCATCCAGCGCTTCCTCCCTAACCAGCCGACTCAACCAGTCGCGAGCGTCCTGCGGTGTCATCTTCCCCAAATCCGCACAACCAGCAGCATACATTTTGGCTAGAAGTGATGAAGTTTCAGCGCAGGGAGCAGGCGTGGCTCTTCCGATGAATTGTTCAGAGGTTTTCAGTACTGAGTCCATGAAAAAATCTCCATTCAGCATTAATCACGATGCAAGCATAGTGCAGAAAAATAACATTTAAAACGGTAACTTAATGTTATGCAGATTGGCCAACGAACAACAAAGCTAAAAAATAACTTGCATAAGTAGCTTAGTTAGGACTCGCGCTCTTGATTTTGGCCCAAGGTTCGCGGCTATGCCGCACCACGTCGGCGCGAACTTCGTCAGGCAATTTCGACGGCCTTGCTTCCTCAAAAGCCGGTCGCAGCCGCCAACGTTCCAGCCAGGCCGCAACTCCTTGATACTCGGCAAACATCATGTCGAGACCGAATTTCTCAGCGGTAATGACATAAGGCAAAACCGCAAGATCGGCGAGCGTCGGCTTGTCGCTGTACCCGGACGACGCCAGCC
>JAFMJA010000100.1 GCA_017853735.1 Burkholderiaceae bacterium
CGCGTCTTGAGCCGGCGCGAGACTGTTCCAGCGCATGAAATCTGCCAGCGCCAGTTCTACCCATCCCTTTGATCGGCTGACCCCCGATGTGGTGCTCGATGCCCTGGCCAGCGTCGAACTGATCGGCGATGGCCGCCTGCAGGCCTTGAGTTCGTACGAGAACCGGGTTTATCAGGTGCATCTGGAGGAAGGTCAGGCGGTGGTGGCCAAGTTCTACCGGCCTGCTCGCTGGAGCGATGCGCAGATTTTGGAGGAGCATGGCTTTTCGGCAGACCTGATGGCGGCCGAGGTGCCAGTGATCGGGCCATTGCGCTTAGGCGGTGCGACCCTGCACCACTTCGCGGGCTTTGCCTTTTCGGTCAGCCCTCGACGTGGCGGTCGCTCACCAGAATTTGACGACGAGGATGTGCTGGAGTGGACAGGTCGATTCTTGGCGCGCTTGCATCTGGTTGGCGCGCAGCGTCCCTTTGCCGCGCGCCCCTCACTGGACCTGCAAGGGTTTGGCCACGCCTCCCGCGATTGGCTGATCTCGCATGACTGTCTGCCTCTGGATGTGCGCGCGGAATGGTTGCAGGTGAGCGCCGAGGCCCTGGCGCTGGTGGCCTCGCAAGCGGTGCTGGCCGGTGGTCAATCGCCTATCCAGCGAATCCGCCTGCATGGTGATTGCCATCCTGGCAACATCCTCTGGACGCCGGTGGATGTGCCCGCAGCCGCAGGACCGGGGCCGCATTTTGTCGACCTGGATGATGCGCGCATGGGGCCTGCAATTCAGGACTTGTGGATGCTGCTGTCGGGCGATCGCGCGCAATGCACCCGCCAGCTCAGCAGCCTGCTGGATGGGTATGAACAGATTCGCGAATTTGACCGACGCGAACTGGTGCTGATCGAGCCATTGCGCACACTCCGGCTGATTCATTACAGCGCCTGGCTGGCGCAGCGCTGGGACGACCCCGCTTTCCCCAGAAGCTTTCCCTGGTTTGGCGGTAGCGACTATTGGCGTGGTCAGGTGATCGAACTGCAGGATCAGATCGAACTGATGCAGGAGCCAGCCCTGTCTGTCTAGGCCATTGGGGTATGACCCAGGCAAACACCTATAGAGGGGCGCCAGGGTAGGCGGCTAGAATCAATTTGATCAAATGCAGCTTTCACTTCAAGGAGATTGGGCAATGCGAACTCTGACCAGGCGTATTCTTGGGGGCGTTTTGTTTCTGGTGTTTTCTGCCGGTGTTGCAGCCCAGACGGCAGGCGCAGGCACCTATCCGAGCAAGTCGGTTCGGATTGTGGTGCCCTTTGCGGCTGGCGGCCCGGCTGACAACTATGCCCGCTTTATTGCTCAACGCCTGAGCGATAGCCTGGGCCAGGCCTTTGTGGTGGATAACCGGCCGGGTGGCGGCTCGGTGATCGGAACCGACGTGGCGGCCAAGTCTGCGCCCGACGGCTACACCCTGCTCATGATGTCCAACACCCACACTGTGAACGAAACCTTGTTGCCCAACAAGCCGTTTCAGCTGATGCGCGACTTTGTGCCGGTCGCCCCGGTCAATTATTCCGATCTGGTGCTGGTGGCCCACCCTTCCTTGCCAGCGCGCAATCTGAGCGAGCTGATCAAGCTGGCGGCCTCCAAGCCCGGCAAGCTCAACTATGCCTCCAGCGGTCCAGGCACGCCCTACCACATGGCTGGTGAGTTGTTCAAGAGCATGGCCGGCATTTACCTGGTGCACATCCCCTACCGGGGCAGCTCGGGCGCGCGCACCGATGTGATTGGAGGCCAGGTTGACATGATGTTTGATGCAGTGACCACCATGGCCGAGCAGGCGCGTTCGGGTCGGGTCAAGGCTTTGGCCACCACCGGGCTCAAGCGCTCGGATGTGTTGCCCGACGTGCCCACCTTACATGAGGCGGGTGTGCCGGGCTATGAAGCGACGATCTGGCTGGGTCTGATGGCGCCGCGTGGCACCCCCAAGGCGGTGGTGGACAAGCTCAATGAGGCGGTGACGCGCATTGCCGGTCTGCCCGAGGTCAAACAACTCTGGACCAAGCAGGGGGCCACTTCGATGAGCATGAACCCGGAGGCTTTTGACAAATACCTGCGCGAAGACATTGCCAAATGGGCGGGTGTCATCAAAAGCGCTGGCATCAAGGCAGACTGAACTTTCCAGTATGAGTGCTATTCATATTTTGAGCGGCGGCGCCGCGCAGGGCCTGGTTGCAGCCATCCGCACCGAGTACATGGCAGAGACCGGCCGCACCCTCGAGGGCAGCTTTGGTGCGGTGGGCGCCATGCGCGATAAATTGCTGGCCGGCGAACCCTGTGATGTCCTGATCCTGACCCAGGCCTTGATTGAGGAACTGCAGGCTTCGGGGCAGGTCAAGCCCGGGAGCGCAAGGCCCCTGGGGCGTGTGCGTACCGGCATTGCGGTCAAGACGGGTGCTCCAAGGCCCGATGTGGGCAATGCGGCGGCGCTCAAAGACAGCCTGCGTTCAGCCAGCGGCATCTATTTTCCAGATCCCCAGAAGGCCACTGCGGGCATCCACTTCATGAATGTGCTGCGTCAGCTGGGACTTGATCATGAACTGGCCTCACGCCTGCACGCCTTTCCCAACGGGGCCACCGCGATGCAGGCCATGGCGCAGGACCAGGGCAGTGGCCTGATTGGCTGCACCCAGGCCACAGAGATTCTTTATACGAAGGGTGTGGATCTGGTGGCCATGCTGCCGCAGGAGTTTGAGCTGGCCACGGTTTATGTGGCGGCGGTGGCGGCACGGGCTGAGCAGCCCCAGGGCGCGGCCATGCTGATCGACATGCTCACCAGCCCCGCTGCTGCCGAGTTGCGCCAGCGCGGTGGATTTGAATAAGTTGCTGGCGGCCTGGTCCGCGATCAGGTCAGACCGGGATTGCGCTTTTGGGTCCGCATCAGCCTCAACAGCAGCAGCACCATGATGCCAACGGCCATCACCCACAGCGAGACACCCACCGCATTCTTGCTGGCCGCATAGGTGATGCTGGAATAAGCCAGGTAGGCGCAGGTGAGGCAAAAAAGAATGGGCGTCAAGGGATAAAGCGGCACCTTGAAGGGCCGCTCGGCATCAGGGTCGCGCATGCGCAGCACAAACAGAGAGACCCCGACCAGGAACAGGAAGGTCCAGAAGACCGGCGCGGTGAATTCAACCATGGCCCCAAAGCCGTCGGCCTGCCATAAACCAAACATCACTAGGGCCAGGCTGATCGCGGACTGCACCCACAGCGCACGCGCTGGCGAGCCATGACTGCCTTCCCAATAGCCCATGAATGCCAGCGCCGGCCAGTCACGCCCCAGGGCAAAATTGGCGCGCGCGCCCACCATCATGGTGGCGTTGATGCTGGTCAGGGCGGCAATGGCAACAAACAGGCCAATGATTTTCTCGCCACTGGGTCCGATGGCCTTGCCCATCAAGTCGGCTGCCACTGCATTGCTCTTGGCCAGCCCGCTGAGACCAAGGCCGGATAGCAGGGCATAGCTCACCAGGACATAGACCAGCGTGAGCAAAAGAATACTGAAACCAATCACCGGAACGATGGCGCGTCGACCCCCCCTGACTTCGGCTGAAATATAGGCGGCCTCATTCCAGCCCCCATAGGTGAGGAGAACAAAGACCATGGCCAGGCCGAACATGCCCAGGCTGGGCGAGGTGGAAAAATAGGCTGGCGATGCGGGGGCATCGGCAGACACATAAAAACCAGCAACCGCCACCGCGAGCAGGCCACCGACTTCCAACAATGTCAGCAAGGTCTGCACCCAGGAGGCTGTGGTTATCCTGGCCATATTGATCAGCGTCAGACCGAGCACCACGCCGATGGCCCAGATCGCAGTGGAATAGGGACCCAGATTCAGCACCTTGTTCATGTAGTCGGCAAAAACAAAGGACAGCAGGGCGATCGACCCGGTGTTGATCACCATGGCCTTGGCCCAGGCATACAGAAAAGAAATGGACTTGCCAAAAGCACGGGTCAGGAAGTGGTAATCACCGCCTGCATGAGGATAGGTGGTGGCCAGTTCGGCGTAGCACAGCGCGCCCGCCAGTGAGATCAACCCACCCAACACCCAGGCCACCAACATCCAGCCGGGGTCACCGGTCATGCCCGCCACCATGGAGGGGGTCTTGAAAATACCAGCGCCGATGACAATGCCCACAATGATGGCGATTGCGCCAAATGGTGTCAGACGCTGGGTTGGCGTCTCATCAGATCCGTTGTGCGGTGACATGAGGTGTGAGAATTTAGGCGAGATCAGCGACGGATGCCGAAGACGTCATAAATAGGCATGTTTTCGGAGACATTACCCGTCAGGCTGTTTCGATTGACGGTGAGGTCCATCGCCCGTGTGGCGCCGCTCTGATCAATAAAACTGAACTTGAGTTGCTTGCCCCGGAGGGTCGCGCCCAGTATTGCCTGTGGCTTGCCGCCCACTGTCAGTGTGCCGCCCACCTTTTGGTAGCGCTGCACCAGATCCAGCGTGTCATCTTTGCCGCCGTTAATGCCCCTGATTGTCCATTTGCCCGCCACATCAGCGGGAACTACCCAAAAATATCCCTGAGGGTAGCCTGAGCCGATCACCTGGTCGGGCTCCCAGTCGCCCATATGGAATGAGTTGGCCACCACACGGGTGCCGGGTGTCATCTTCAGAATGGTTGGCCGCAGTTTCAGGTTCAAGTCGGGCAGCAGGTACAGGGTGAGCACCGTGGCCTTGGAAAAATCTTCCACAAAGATATCGCCATGGATGATCTTCACCTTGTCGTCCACACCCGCTCGCTGTGCGTTGCGGGCGGCCAAATCAGCCATGTCCTTGTTGTACTCGATCCCAACTGACCTGGCCCCATAAGTCTTTGCGGCCGCTATGGCAATCTTGCCGTCACCAGCGCCCAGGTCATAGACCAGATCATCAGGCCCGACATTGGCCATCTTCAGCATGGAGTCAGCCATGGCGTCATTGGTGGGCACCCAAATCACATCCTTGCCTTCCTGACCGATGGTGGGTTTGTACTTGTCATCCCCCAGTTGCGTGCCATAAGGTACCTGGGCCAGGCTGTTGGATACGGACAGGCCAAGCACAAACGCTGCATGGGCCAGGATGAAACGAAAATTCATGGCAATCCCCGCTGATCTAGGAACCGAAGGGTACAAATGGCGACAGGGGCTGGTCAGAAAGGCCAGCAGACCCGAGCCAACTTAATATGGGCGCAGAGTATCTATCAACTCCTGGAAAAGTGCCACCCATTTCCAGGAATTCTCCTAGTACTCCAACGGCTATTCGACCAACAGGGCGTTGACCCGCTTGACATAAGCCGCCGGGTCTTCGGGCAGCCCGCCTTCAGCCAGCAGTGCCTGGTCAAAAAGGATCTGGGCCAGATCGTGAAAGTGCACCGAGCCATCGAGCTTTTTCACCAGCGGGTGCTCAGGGTTGACTTCCAGCACTGGTTTGCTGTCGGGCACCTTTTGCCCGGCCTGCTTGAGCATGCGCGAGAGCTGGTTGCTCATGCCGCCATCCTGCGCCACTAGGCAGGCGGGTGAATCCACCAGGCGGGTGGTGGCGCGCACATCTTCGGCCCGGTCCTTGAGCGCCTCTTTCAACTTGGCCAGCATCGGCTTGAAGGACTCGGCTGCCTCTTCCGCGGCTTTCTTCTCGGCTTCGTCCTGCAGTTTGCCCAGGTCCACCGCACCCTTGGCCACGCTTTGCAGTGGGGTGCCGTCGAACTCGGTGAGAAAGCTCAGCGCCCACTCATCCACCCGTTCGGACATCAGCAGCACCTCGATGCCTTTTTTCTTGAAGACTTCCAGCTGCGGACTGTTTTTGGCTGCGGCCAGGCTGTCGGCGGTGATGTAATAAATCGCCTCCTGGCCTTCCTTCATACGGGCCTTGTAGTCGCTCAGTGAAACGCTGGGCGTCTCCGAGCTGGTGGAAGCAAAGCGCAACAGCTTGGCCAGCCGATCACGGTTGGCAAAGTCCTCGCCCAGGCCTTCCTTGAGCACTGATCCAAACTCGGCGTAAAACTTGGAGTATTTGCCGGCGTTGGCCTTGTCTTCCTCGCTGGCCTCAGCAGCAGGCGCATCATGTTTGGCCAGCTCTTCCAGCAGGGTCAGCACCCGGCGGGTGTTGCCGTCACGAATCGCGCGCACATCGCGGCTCTCCTGCAGCAACTCGCGGCTCACATTGAGCGGCAGGTCGGCCGAATCCACCACCCCTTTGACAAAGCGCAGGTAAGTAGGCAGCAGCGCCTCGGCATCGTCCATGATGAAGACACGCTTCACATAGAGCTTGAGCCCGCCTTTTTTGTCGCGGTTCCATAGGTCAAACGGTGCTTTGGCTGGAATGAAGAGCAACTGGGTGTATTCGGTGCTGCCTTCTACCCGGTTGTGGCTCCAGGTCAGCGGCGCCTCGAAGTCATGACTGATCGCCTTGTAGAAGTCCTGGTACTGCTCTGCGCTGATGTCCTTCTTGGGTCGGGTCCACAGCGCGCTGGCCTTGTTGACGGTTTCCCACTCATCGGTGGTCACCATTTCGCCCGGCTGGTCTTTTTCGCCTTCCTTCCATTCCTCTTTCAGCATCTGGATCGGCAGCGAGATGTGGTCGGAGTATTTGCCCACAATGCCTTTGAGTTTCCAGGCATTGAGGTATTCCTCGGCATCATCACGCAGGTGCAGGGTCACGCTGGTGCCGCGCTCGGCGCGGGAGATGGCTTCGACTTCAAAATCGCCCGATCCACCGCTGATCCAGCGCACGCCTTCTTCAGGCGCCAGGCCGGCTCGGCGCGACTCGACGGTGATCTTGTCGGCCACGATGAAGCCCGAATAAAAGCCCACGCCAAACTGGCCGATCAGCTGGCCTTGTTCCTTGGCATCGGACTGCTGGTTTTCTTCCAGCCGGCTCATGAAATCGCGCGTGCCACTCTTGGCGATCGTGCCCAGGTGGTCAATCGCTTCAGCAGTGCTCATGCCAATGCCGTTGTCGGTAATAGTGATGGTTTTGGCGGCCTTGTCCAGGGTGATGCGCACCCGCAGGTCGGGCGCATCCTCGAACAGGGCGCTGTTGTTCAGCGCCTCATAGCGCAGCTTGTCGCAGGCATCCGAGGCATTGGAAACCAGCTCACGCAGGAAAATTTCCTTGTTGGAGTAAAGGGAGTGGGTGACCAGGTGCAGCAACTGGGCCACTTCGGCCTGGAAGGAATGGGTTTGTTTGCTCATAAGGTGATTTCAGGGTTTCAACAAAGCAGATGGCAGGCGCCTGGGCGCGCGCAAAACCCTAAATTATGGCCGCGCGCCTTGTTTTCAAGGGCTGTGGATAAGTCCCGGATTCTCAGAAGCGTTCGTGCGGCGCCAGATAGCGCCACTGCCCAATTGGCAGCTTGCCCAGCATGACGCAGCCAATACGTACCCGCTTCAGGCCCACCACCTTCAGGCCCACCAGCTCGCACATACGGCGGATCTGACGCTTCTTGCCTTCCTTCAGCACAAAGCGCAGCTGCTCGGGGTTTTCCCATTCCACGCGCGCCGGCTTCAGGGCCTGGCCATCCAGAGACAGGCCGTGCTTAAGCAGGGCCAGTTTGTCTGGCGGGAAGGCGGCCTGCACATTCTGGTCGATCTGGCCTGGCTCCCAGCTGACCCGCACCAGGTACTCCTTTTCAACCTCGGAGTCCTCACCGATCAGCTGGCGCGCCACCCGACCATCCTGGGTCAGCACCAAGAGGCCGGTGGAGTCGATATCCAGGCGGCCCGAGGGCGCCAGCCCGCGCAATTGGGAGCCGTTGAAGCGCTGCGGCGAACGATCTTCACGCCAGCGGTTTTGCGCTTGTACCAATACCACAGCGGGCTGGTGGCCGTCCTCGGCCTGGCCGCTGACATAGCCAACCGGTTTGTTGAGCAGGATGGTGACTTGCGTGGCCTGTTTCTGTTGGGCTTGCCGGTCCACCTCGATGCGGTCGGTCACCGTCACCTGCTGGCCCATTTGTGCCTGCTGTCCATTGACCCGTACCCAACCCTGGGCAATCCAGTCATCGGCCTCGCGCCGCGAGCACAGGCCCAGCTCGGCCATGCGCTTGTTCAAGCGGCTGGTGCCACGAACCGGCTCAGACGTGCCATCTGGGCGAGGGGCGCGGCGCAGGCTGCCAGGTGGGGCGGGAGTAGGCTTCATCGGGCTGGCATTGTCCTACAAAGCGCACAGCCCGCGAAGCTGAGTCTTGTTATTTGTAATTGGCCAGGAAGTGGGCCAGGTCTTCCAGTTGCTGGTTGCTCAGGCCATAGAGCGAGGCGGCCATGATGGTATCGCGCCCCGGGCCGGGATGGTCGCGAAACTCTTTCATCACGTCGAGCAGGAAACGCTCCTGTTGGCCGGCCAGGCGGGGTACCTGCTCTCGGCCGCTGAAGTTGGGTAAATGGCAGATGCCGCAGCGCGTGCCATCCGCAACGGCCTTGCCACGCTGGTAACGTGTGGCATCCACCGGGCCCGCCGCAGGTGGGGGCGGTGGCAGGCGGGAAAAATGATTGGCCAGCGCGGTCAACTCAGGGTCTTTCAAGCCGTCCAGCGTGCCCTTCATCTGCGGTATGTCGCGCAGGCCCTCACGGATCAGCACCAGCTGGTTTTCCAGAAAGATCTTGGGCTGTCCAGCCAGCGAGGGGAAATTAGGTATGAGCGAAACGCCATTGGCGCCATGGCAGGCTGCACACAATTCCAGCCGCGGTGCCGGCTGCGCCAGAGTTTGACCGCAAGCCAGCATGAGCAAAAGCCCTGCCAGCATTTGGCTCAGACGGTTATAGAAGAAAAAAAATAGGTGCAGCATGGGGAAAATC
>JAFMJA010000101.1 GCA_017853735.1 Burkholderiaceae bacterium
CGGGCCAGCAAGGCATTGATGGCCGCACTGAGATGTTCGATATCCCTGGAGCCGGCAGATACATTGACCGGTGTCAGGTCCAGGGCGTCGCGTCTTTGCACAGACTGCTCCAGCTCGTTCAAAGGTTGTAGCTCTTTTTCGATGACCCGGCGCAGCCAGAATGCCAGGGCGAGCAAGAGCAGCAACTGCGGCACCACCGAGTACTGAAGCACACTTTTCAACAGCGCATCGCGGCTACCCGTGGTCTGGGCAACCACCACCAAAAAGTCTCTTGGCTCTTCCTGCACCAGTGAGACCGCACGCATACGCCGGCCTTGATAGACGGTGTCCGAAAATCGAACTGCATCCAGTGCGCCTGGTGCGGGTGCCTGCAAGTCCGGATGGCCGGCCATCACCGTTCCATCTTGGCGGCGCACCACGAAGTAAATGTTTTCGCTTTGGTCAAACAGTACCGCCCCCATCTCACGGGTAGAGAGCTCCAGGGTCAGCCCTTGGGGCTCCAGCCGCACCCGTGATGCCAGCGCAAAGGCGTCGTCCAGCAAAGCGCGGTCAAACGCCTTCTGGGCAAAGTAGTAAGCCACAGCCACAGTTCCGGCTGTACCAAGCAACCATGTCAAGGCCAGCGGCCAAAGCACATGCTGCACCAGCAGCACACGCAAGAGGGGCTTCTTGGCTGGTACGGCGGCTTTGCGATCGGTGCTCATGTCTCTGGCTCTGGCAAGGCCTCAACCACATAGCCCAGTCCACGCAGGGTTCGAATGCCCACGCCACTGCCCGCCAGTTTGCGCCGCAAGCGGGAAATAAAGGCCTCCAGGGCGTTATCACCCAACGCGCCGTCAAAATCGGAGAGCTTGTCCGACAAGGTGCGCTTGCTCACCACCCTGCCCGGCGGGGTCATCAGCTCCCACAACACCTCAAACTCGCGCGCCGGCAAGTCAAACAGCTCCCCATCTCGCATGAAGCGGCGCAATCGACGGTCCAGCACCAGGCGCCCTATCTCCAGACTGTCTTGCGCCCCCAGGTTGCGGCGCACCAGAGCCCGCAAGCGCGCCTCCACCTCGGCCAGCTCGAAGGGCTTGCCCAGGTAGTCATCCGCCCCGGCATCCAGCCCGGCAATGCGCTCTTCCGTGCGGTTGCGCGCAGTCAGCACCAGCACCGGGGTGCGGTCACCCCGCGCACGGGCGGCGCGCAGGATCTCCAGGCCGCTGCCAAGGGTGGCCAGCTTGGCGCTGGAGCGGGGCAGGTTCAGATCGAGCAATACCGCATCAAAGGGCTGCACCCGCCAGAAGTGGTCGGCCTCGGCCAGGTGCTTGGCCGCATCAACGCGATGGCCCGCCTCGCGCAGGCTGCGCGCCATGACATCACCCAGCACTGCATCATCTTCGACCAGCAAGATCCTCATGCCCAGGCTTTAAAAATATTGTCCTGAAATACGTAAAACCACCCATTGATCCAGTCAGCCAGCGGTCAGCCAGCTTTTTGACAATGCCGGCATGAGCATACGACAGTTCCTTTGCGCCACAGGCATTGCGCTGGGCGCCTTGCCAGCCTGGTCACAGGTCTCGCCGCCGACTGCGCCCAGCGCACCACCGGCCCCACTCAGCCTGAGCCAAGCCCTGCAGGCAGCGCGCGAGAACCTGGACGTTGCCCTGGCCCGCCAGGCCCTGGCTGGCGCCAGAGCCGACATCGTCAGTGCCGACCGCTCACCCTTTCCTTCCCTCTCGGCCAGCATCAGTGGGATGGACCTGCAAAACGGCAATGGCGACGGCAATGTATTGACTGATCGTCGCATCGACAAATCGATTGGACTGGACTGGACCTGGGAGCGTGGCAACAAGCGCGCCTTGCGCACCCAGACCGCCCAGCGCGCAGCAGACGCGGCCCAGGCCGACCTGGATGAAACCCTCACCCAACAGATTCTTGGCGCCCATGCGGGGTTTTTTGACCTGCTGGCTGCCCAGGAACGGCGCGAGGAAGTGGCGCAAATCGAGCGCAGCGCGCTTGCGCTGGCAGCTAGCGCCAAGCAAAGACTGCTGGCGGGCGATCTGTCATCTCAGGAAGTGGCCCGCACTGAAATCGAGGCCAGGCGCGCTCAATCTGATTTGCGCCAGGCCGAGCTTGAGCGTCAGCGCAGCGCCCTGGTCTTGTGGCAGGTGACTGGCCTCAATATCCCGGCCGAAGATTTGAACGCCCAGGCCGAATGGCCTGCCCATGGCCAGGACCCCACCACCGGCGCCAGCCTGGACGCCCTGGTTCAGAGCAGGGCCGATGTGCGCGCCGCCCAGGCACGGGTGCTTGCTGCGCGCGCCGCGCTCGATAGCGCCAGCGCGCTCAAACAGGCCGATGTCACCGTGGGCGCCAGCTATGACCATTACCCGGGCACGTCCACCGCTTTGCTGGCACTGCGCATGTCCGTGCCTTTGCAATTGAGCTATCGCTATGAGGGCGAAATCGCTCGTGCCGGTGCGCAACTGGCGCAGGCCGAACAAGCCCTGGAAAAAACAAGGCGGCTGGCACGCCAGGAGCTGCAACGGCTACAGCATGAGGCGCGCACCACCTCGCAGCGTGCGCAAAGTTACAGCGAAGATATTCTGCCGCGCGCGCGGCAGGTTGCCGCCGGTGCCGAGCTGGCCTACAGCAAGGGGGCCATCCCTCTGACGGACCTGCTGGATGCGCGCCGCACCTTGCGCGCCACCCTGCTCGATGCACTTGCCGCGCGAACCGACTACGCCAAGGCCGTTGGTGCCTGGCAGCTGCGCACCCAGCCACGAGCTGCCCAGTAAACCCCACGAAATCAGACCACTTTCGGAAGTTGCCGACCATGCTGAAACCGTCTCTCCTGTCTGTCCTGTGCGCCCTGACCCTTGGCGCCTGTACCGAAGCACCGCCCCCCAAAGCATCGGCGCCAGCTCCGATCGTGCAAGGCAACCAGCTGCGCTTTATCGCCGGCCATCCCCAGCTGGCGCTGCTGAATGCGGCTGTTGCCGAGCCGGCACAGGCCATTACCATCGAGCTGCCCGCCAAGCTGGTCTGGAACGAGGAACGCACCCAGCGCATCTACCCCGCTTTTGCCGGCCGGGTGATGGCGATCAAGGCCGACATCGGCCAGAAAGTGACGCCCGGCATGCCGCTGGCCTTGCTGGCCTCGCCCGACTTCGGACAGGCCCAGAGCGACACCGCCAAAGCCGAGGCCGATGCGCGTCTGGCACAACAAACCCTGCAGCGCCAGCGCGAGTTGCTGCAGGCCGGCATCATTGCCCGCAAAGACTTTGAACAGGCCGAGGCGGACGCGGCCCGCAGCCAGGCCGAGGTCGAGCGCGCCCGTGCGCGCACCCGCCTGTATGGCAGCGGCGCAGGCGTCAACCAGCAACTTGCCCTGGCCAGCAGCCTGACTGGGGTGGTGGTCGAGCGCAACCTCAACCCCGGCCAGGAGCTGCGCCCGGACCAGTCCGGCCCCGGCGTGCCCGCCCTGTTTGTGGTGAGCGACCCCTCCTCGCTCTGGGTGCAGGTGGATGCGCGTGAGTCCGAGGTCGGCTCGGTAAAGGTTGGGGCGCGTTTTGAGCTGTCTGTCCCCGCTCTGAGCGAGCATCGCCTAGAAGGACGGGTCATTTCTGTTTCTGACTTCATCGATCCCTTGACACGAACCATCAAGGTGCGCGGCCTGGTAGCCAACCCGCAGCGACTGCTCAAGGCCGAGATGCTGGCCAGTGCGCGCTTCGAGCGCCGCTTTGATGCGGGCGTGGTGGTGCCTTCGGCTGCCGCGCTGTTGCTGGGGCAGGAACACTCGGTCTTTGTGCAGACCAGTCCGGGCGAATTCGAGCGCCGCATGGTGGAGCTGAGCTACGAAGGGCCGAGCCAGGTGGTGGTGGTCAAAGGCCTGCAGGCCGGCGAGCAGGTGGTGAAAGAAAACGTGCTGCTGCTGGATCGGCTGATGCGGCTGGCTGAAAACGAAGCCCGCGCCTCGGTGAAGGGCAAACCGGCTGACAGCAAATGAGGCGCCTGATCCATTACTCCCTGCACCAGCCGCTGTTTATCGTGCTGGGCACCCTGCTGTTTGTCATGTCCGGGGTGATCGCCTTCAAAAATCTCTCGGTGGAGGCTTTTCCCGATGTCACTGACACCCAGGTTACCGTGATCGCCCTGTTTCCAGGGCGTGCCGCCGAAGAAGTTGAAAAACAGGTCACCTTACCCCTGGAGGCCGCTCTGTCGGGCTTGCCCAATTCCATTCGCCTGTTCTCGCACACCCAGTTTGGCCTGTCCTTCAACGTCATCACCTATGACGATGCCGCCAATGTCAACCTGGTGCGCCAGCAGGTCAATGAGCGGTTGCGCTCGGTCGACCTGCCCGAGGGCGTGCTGGCCAATATTGCGCCCAACGCCACGCCGGTCGGCGAGGTGATGCGCTACCGCCTACGGGGCGATGGCAAAACCACCACCGAGTTGCGCACCCTGGAAGACTGGGTGGTCGAGCGCGCACTGCGCCAAGTGCCGGGCGTGGCCGATGTGGTGGCCATGGGCGGCTTCATCAAGCAATACGAAGTGCAGCCCGACCTGGACAAGCTGCGCGCCTACAAGCTGACCTTCCAGAACCTGCTCGATGCGCTGGGCCGCGGCAACTCCAACGCCGGTGGCAGCTATGTCACCCAGGGCGTGCAGCAATATGCCATTCGCGGCATTGGCCTGCTGCGCTCGGCCGACGACATCGGCAGCATTGTGGTGGCCGCACGCGGCAGCACGCCCATCCTGATCCGCGACATCGCCAAGGTCTCGGTCGGCGCCGTGCCGCGCCTGGGCACCGTGGGTCAGGATCTGGATGACGACGTCATCACCGGCATGGTGCTCATGCGCAAAGGCGAAAACCCCAGCGTGGTGCTCAAGAGCGTGAAAGAAAAGATCGAAGAGCTCAACGCGCGTGGCCTGCCGCCGGGCGTCAAGATCGTGCCCTTCTACGACCGCACCTGGCTGATGAGCAAAACCCTCACCACCGTCTTTCGCAACCTGGTGGAGGGCGCACTGCTGGTGTCGCTGGTGCTCTACCTGTTCCTCTCCAACCTGCGCGCCAGTCTGGCGGTGGTGGTGATCATTCCGCTGTCCCTGCTGGCCACCTTCCTGGGCCTGAAGATCATGGGTGTGCCGGCCAATCTGCTGTCGCTGGGCGCGATGGACTTTGGCATCATTGTGGACGGTGCGGTAATCGTGATCGAAAACATCATGCACCGGCTGCAAAAAGAGCGCGAGGACATGTCTGACAGCGAGCGTCGTCAGAGCATCATCGAAGCGGCCAATGAAGTGGGGCGCCCCACGCTGTTTTCCATGCTGATCATCATCGCTGCCCACATTCCCATTTTTGCCCTGCAGCGGCATGAGGGCCGCATCTTCCAGCCGATGGCCTTGTCGGTCACCACCGCCCTGGTCGGCTCACTGATCTTCTCGCTCACTCTGGTGCCTTTGCTGGCCTACTGGATGCTGCGGCGCAAGCTGCCCCATGGTGATAACCGTATCGTGGCAGGCGCCAAAAGCCTTTATGCCCCGGTACTGGATTGGGCGCTGGAGCATCAGCGCAAGGTAGTGGTGGTTGCGATCGGCGCGTTTGTGCTGGCGCTAGGCGCGGCCTCGCGCCTGGGCTCGGAGTTCTTGCCCGAGCTCAATGAGGGCACGCTCTGGGTCAACCTGCGACTGCCGGCCAGCGTGGGCAACGATGAGGCCTCACGCATGCTGAGTCAGGCACGCCAGGCCCTGCTGACAGTACCCGAGGTCCGCACCACCGTCTCCAAGGCCGGCCAGCCTGAGGACGGCACTGACCCCAAGACAATCAGCATGGCTGAGATCTTTGTCGATATCAAGCCGCCAGAAGAGTGGCGCAAGGGGCTGACCCGCGAGGACCTGATCAACGAACTGGAAACCGCCGTGACCCGGATTCCTGGCATGGTGCCAGTGTTTTCCATGCCGATCCGCGACAACGTGCTCGAATCGATCTCTCAGATCGATGGCCAGATCGTGATCAAGATCGCCGGCGATGACCTGGTGGAGTTGCGTCGTGCGGCTGAGGCGATCGAGCGGGAAATCCGCCAGGTCGCCGGCGTGTACCGCGCCGAGATCGACCGCCTGGGCGAACTGCCCCAGCTGGTGATCGACATCGACCGCGCACGCGCAGCGCGCTACGGGTTGAATGTGGTCGATGTGCAGGATGTGATTGAGGCCGCTCTTGCGGGCAAAGCCGCCACCTGGTTGTGGGAGGGTGAGCGCAAGTTTGCAGTTGCAGTGCGCCTGTCTGCGGATAAACGCACCATTGACGCGCTGGCCACCACACCGATTCCCACCCCGGATGGCGGCTACACCACATTGGGCGCGGTGGCCGACTTACGCGAGACCAGCGGCGCCATGAACATCGCGCGCGAAGCCAGCCGGCGCACCATGGCTATCGGTATCTTCATTCGTGACCGCGACATGGGTTCGGTGGTCAAAGACATGAAGGCACGAGTGGAAAAAAATGTGCGCATTCCTGACAACTACGCCGTCAAGTGGTCTGGCGAGTTTGAAAATCAGGAGCGTGCCATGGCGCGTCTGTCGGTGGTGGTGCCGATTTCCCTGCTGCTGATCTTTGTGCTGCTGTTCGATGCCTTTGGCTCTTTCCAGAAGGCAGTGCTGATTCTGGTCAATGTGCCGCTGGCCTTGATTGGTGGCTTCATCGCGCTATGGGTTTTTTCTATCCCACTGTCAGTATCCGCCGCCATCGGCTTTATCGCCCTGTCGGGACAGGCGGTGCTCAATGGGGTGGTAATGTTGACAGTGTTTCAGCAGTTGCGCAATGCCGGCCACAGTGTGGTTGAGTCGGCGCGCATCGGTTCGATGCAACGGCTACGCACCGTGCTCATGACCGCCATGCTGGCCGCCTTGGGCCTCTTGCCCATGGCCTTGTCGCAGGACATCGGCTCGGAAACGCAGCGACCGCTGGCCATTGTGGTGATTGGTGGACTGTTCACCGCCACCTTGCTCACCCTGGTGGTGTTGCCGGTGCTCTATGTCATGTGGTTCTCTGGCAAGCCCCTTAATGAGCAAATGGCGCGCAAAACCTGACCATGCAACTGTCGCCTGACCTTGTGCCACAGGCACGAAGGTCAAGGCCGCCAGCGGCGCAGTAGCAACGCGTTGCTCATCACGCTGACCGAGCTCAGCGCCATGGCCGCGCCCGCCACCACCGGGCTGAGGTAGCCCAGCGCCGCCAGCGGGATGCCGGCCACGTTGTAAATGAAGGCCCAGAACAGGTTCTGGCGGATCTTGGCCACGGTGCGGCGTGAGATCGACAAGGCCGCCGCCACCAGGGTCGGGTCGCCGCGCATCAGGGTCACGCCTGCGGCATGCATGGCCACATCGGTGCCGCTACCCATGGCCAGCCCCACATCAGCCGCGGCCAGCGCCGGCGCGTCGTTCACCCCATCGCCCACCATGGCCACCACATGGCCGCCTGCTTTGAGCGTGGCCACCTGCGCCGCTTTGTCGCCGGGCAGCACCTCGGCCAGCACTTCGCCGTCGTCAGGACGCAGCCCCATTCGGCGCGCCATGGCTTCGGCCGCGCCCCGGTTGTCGCCAGAAATCATCACCAGCCGCAGGCCTTGGGCGCGCAACGCAGTCAGCGCCTCTTGCACGCCTGGTTTGGGCTCATCGCCAAAAGCCATCAGGGCGCAGGGCGTCAACCCGGCCGTGGTGCGCTGCGCCATCAGCGACAAGGTCGCTCCCTGTGTCTGCCACGCGGTCGCGCGCTGAGCCAACACACCCAGCGGCACCCCCAACTCGTCCATCCAGCGCAGGCTGCCGATCAGGTAACTGTTCACGCCCACCTCGCCCTCGCTGCCGCGCCCGGGCACCGCGCGCACATTGTCGGGCGCGCGGACGGCCAGGCCTTTTTCTTGTGCCGCGGTCAGCACTGCCCGCGCCAGCGGGTGCTCGCTACCACTTTGCAGGCTGGCCGCTGCGGCCAGCAGAGCCGCCTCATCCTGACCAGGCACAGGCTCGAACGCCAACAGGCGCGGCTGGCCCACGGTCAGAGTGCCGGTCTTGTCAAAGGCCACCGTGTCCACCCGGTGCGCCACTTCGAGCGCCTGTGCGTCCTTGATCAAAATGCCGTGGCGCGCCGCCACCCCGGTGCCCGCCATGATGGCGGTGGGCGTGGCCAGCCCAAGCGCACACGGGCAAGCAATCACCAGCACCGCCACCGCATGAATCACCGCGGTTTCGGTGGCTGCACCGCGCCAGAGCCAGCCCAGCAAGGTGAGCAGCGCAATGCCCAACACCACCGGCACAAACACCGCCGACACCTGGTCCACCAGACGCTGGATCGGGGCCTTGGCCGCCTGCGCGTCTTCCACCAGGCGGATGATGTGGGCCAGCACGGTCTCGCTGCCCACCGCGCTCACCTGCATCACCACCCGCCCCTCGCCGTTGATCGAGCCGCCGGTGAGCTTGCTGCCCGGCTCCTTGCTCACTGGTAGCGGCTCGCCGGTGAGCATCGATTCGTCCACCTGGGTCTGCCCCTCGCTCAGGCTGCCATCCACCGGAAAGCGCTCTCCCGGGCGCACCACCAGCCGGTCGCCTACCATCACCTCGGCCAGGGGCACATCCACTTCGCCCTCAGGCCCGATCAGGTGGGCGATGTCCGGGCGCAGCGCGTGCAAGGCGCGGATGGCGGCGGTGGTTTGCCGTTTGGCGCGCGCCTCCAGCCACTTGCCCAGCAGCACCAGGGTCA
>JAFMJA010000102.1 GCA_017853735.1 Burkholderiaceae bacterium
GGAGGGAATGATCATGCGTGCCACGCTGTCCAGGATGCCCCCGGGAGGCACTGGCACCACCAGGGTAACGGCTCGGCTGGGAAAGCTGGCCTGGGCGAGGGCCAGGCCTGAGCCGAGTGCCAGGCCAAGCGCCATGAGGATTGATCGAAGTTTCATGTTGTCTCCTAAATTTTTGAAGCCGCGCGGTAGGAATCGAGGCTAATGGTGAAATATCAAAATGAGTTGATTTTTTGCGTAGCTTTTGCAATCCGCTCAATAGCCCATCTTACAACCGGAACAGCCCAGCTATTGCCAAAGCCATGTCGTGTGGTTCGTCTCGGGATTCGGTCTTGCTTTGCCACAGCCGCTGTCACGATCATGTTTGCGCCAATGGGGTGTCACTCGCCCACGCTACTGATTGAGTCTTGTGTTGGACGAAAGGCTGCCGGCGCATTGGAAATTGGCGATCGTACGCTAAGTGCAAATCAATAGAATGGGCGTTATTTCAGTACGCTTTCAGAAGAATGAGGTTGTGATGAATACAGGTTTGAAAGGAAAAGTGGCTCTTGTCACAGGTGGCTCCAAAGGAATTGGTTTTGCGATTGCCAAGGCA
Organism: Burkholderiaceae bacterium; assembly: GCA_017853735.1. Taxonomy (GTDB): domain Bacteria; phylum Pseudomonadota; class Gammaproteobacteria; order Burkholderiales; family Burkholderiaceae_C; genus Hylemonella. Next base: position 593 of record JAFMJA010000102.1, read on the forward strand.
CTGGCAGCTGAGGGGTGTCACCTACGATTAGCCGCGCGTGACTTGGTTTCTTTAAACGCGGCGCGTGACACCATCAAGTCCAATTACGCGGTAGATGTAAAAGTGCAATCGGCTAATTTGTCAGAACCGGGGGTTGCGGACACTCTGGCTGCAGATTTTCCTGAGACCGATATTTTGATCAATAGTGCGGGTGCGATCGCCCGTGGGAGCTTGTTGAATATTGATCCTGCCGGATTTCGAGAAGGTTTCGAGGGCAAGGTGATGGCGAGCATGATGCTTTGCCGAGCCCTTTATCCACACATGATGTCTCGTAAATATGGAGTGATTGTCAATGTAATTGGTATTGCCGGGGAAAAACTCAATCCTAACTCGATAGGCACCTCGGTAGCTAATGCTGCGCTCATCGCGTTTACAAAAGCGTTCGGTGCGGAGAGTGTTGATCATGGTGTGCGAGTTATCGGAATAAATCCAGGATTGATCCATACCGGCCGGACCGACAACCTCTTGAATCCAAAAACGGAAGTTGATCGCCTAGCCTATGCAAAGGTGATGGCGAATCTTCCTTATGGACGAATGGGAAAGCCAGAAGAGGTCGCGAGCTTGGCTGTTTTTTTGGCGTCTGATGCTGCCAAATATATCAGCGGCGATGTGATTTCGGTAGATGCAGGCACGCGCTTTCGCGCGTAACCTGACCACCGTTATTGAGGCTGGATGCCGATTTTTTTAACTAAATCGCCCCAGACCTTGTCCTCTTTTTCTGTAAACCTGGCAAATTGTTCAGGTGTATCGGTGCTGCTCTGTGCGCCTATATCTGCAATACGTTTTACCATCGCAGGCGATGCCATGATTTTCATGACCTCTGCATGCAGTCTATCCACGATGGGTTTGGGTGTGCCTGCTGGCAAGAACAACGCATACCATTCGTAAAGTTCGAATCCTGGGAACCCCGACTCTGCAATCGTTGGGATATCACTTAAGGCCGCGGGCCGTGTTGCACCTGTCGTGGCAATAGCACGCAATTTCCCACTCTTGATATGCGGAATAGTTGAGGTTGGACTGTTGATCAACATCTGGATGTGTCCAGCAACCAAATCAGTTAAGGCAGGGCCGCCGCCTTTGTAGCCAATCTCGGTGATGTCGACCGCAGCAAGCTTAATCAGGTACTGCATCGAGAGCTGCCCGGAGGTCAATCCACCAGGGGTGCCATAGGCCAGTGAACCAGGCTTCGCCTTTGCGAGCGAAATCAACTCCTGCAAGTTGTTAGCCTGCACATTTGGGTTAACCGTAAGAATTCCAGGCATCAAGGCGAGCATTGCCAGAGGTATGAAGTCCTTTTTTGAATCGTACGGCAGGCTCTTGGTGATATGAGGGTTGATGGCATGGGCGCTAATGAATAGACCGATTGTGTGACCATCGGGTGCTGCCTTTGCAACTTCACGGGTTGCAATCGTGCTGTTGGCGCCTGGCTTGTTGACGACGATGACGGGTTGCCCGAGTGCTTTGGAAAGATCAGGAGCAATTGCGCGTGCCAAAACATCAGACGTTCCGCCTGGTGCGAACGTCACAATCAATTGGATTGGCTTGCTTGGCCAGCCGGTTTGTGCCTGGCTGGATAGCATAAGAACGCTGACTGCCAGTGCAAGTACAAGCTTTATTTTTTTCATGGTTTGTCTCCGATACAAACAATATTTATACGTATGTGGTGCCGGGGACGGGAATCGAACCCGTACGCCCCCTTTCGGGTAGCGGCGGATTTTCATCACACTGCGGTTTTCACCGCCAGCCATTTGCTGTTTGTGCGCTGGACTATGCCTTCACCCTGGCCCTGAAGCGTTAGGTGCCCCCCGTCTAGTCTCTACACCTTCCCTGATGGGCTTGGCTCGGCGTTGCCTCGGAAAAATTCCAGGGGTTTCACCGAATTTGAGGGGATTCACACAGGCACTTTCGACGCCTGGTGCTCAATTTGTTTAAGTCCGCTGTGTCTACCAATTTCACCACCCCGGCAGGCGGTATGAAATTGTAGCCCTTGAGGCTGGCGTCTTTTCAGTGCGCTGTACTGTGTCAAGCTGCGCCTGAATAGCCGGCACAGTAGAATCCAATCACATTTTCACGCAGGGCAGCAAGAGAGAGATCAACATGGCACGCAACGACAATGCCCCTTTTGAAATACATGTGCACGGCCAGATCGCCCTGCGGCCTGAAGTCAGCTATGAGCAGTTGCAGGAGGCGCTCAAGCCTTTGTGGAAATACGCGGGAGCGCGCTCACTGGCCGATGGCGCTGCCAGCGTCTATGAGGAGGAGCCCGGACTGCGCCACGATACCCAGGAGCACCAGCTGCAGATGTGCTGGACGGTTGCTGGCGCTGAAGATTTTCGCCAGGCCCTGGATGAGATGTGCATGGGCCTGAATGAGCTGTCGCTACAGGGCGCGGCCATTGAAGTGACTTTTTACGACAAGGAATTCGACGAAGAAGAGGCCGCTGAGGAGGAAGAGTCGCGCGATGATTTCCTGATGCTCTTTGTGGGCCCCAGCCCGGCGGCCATCATGCAGGTGCAGCGCGACCTGCTGGTGCAGGATGTGATCCAGCTGATGGAGCGCCATTTCGAAACCACCGAACTGGCCGGGGTGGTCAAGGAGATTGATGCCCTGTTCAACCAGCGCTTTGACGCGCTGGTCAGCTCGCTGGAGATTGGCAAGCCGCCGCGCGGAACAGGCGGCAGCGGCCACAGCGGCCATGGCGGCGGGCGCAAGCCGCGCCACCTGCACTGAGCCGCACAATCAGGCAACGCCACCAGGCGCCACCACGCGGCGCCTGGGCTCTCAGGTCTTTTGCAGCTGACCTGCCCCAAAGAGCGTATCGCGAGCCTTGTCATCGACCAGGGGCTTGCGCAGATGGGCCAGCACTTCCACCCCACGCTTGACCGCCGGGCGCTCCCCGATCTTGTCAAACCAGGCTTTCAGGTGCGGGTAGTCGGCCCAGTCCATGCCCTGGTTTTTCCAGTTGCGCAGCCAGGGGAAGATGGCGATATCGGCAATGCTGTAGCTGTTGCCTGCGATGTACTTGTGGCTGGCCAGTTGCTTGTTCATCACCCCGTAGAGGCGTTTGGCCTCATTGGTGTAGCGGTTGATCGCATACTCGATCTTCTCCGGCGCATAAAGTCGGAAATGGTGGTTCTGCCCGAGCATCGGACCCACCCCGCCCATCTGGAACATCAGCCATTGCAGCACCTGGTATTTTTCCCGGTCTGACTTGGGCATGAATTTGCCAGTCTTGGCGGCCAGATAGACCAGGATGGCACCCGACTCGAAGAGAGAGATAGGCTTGCCGTCCGGTCCTTCACTGTCGACGATGGCCGGTATCCGGTTGTTAGGGCTGATTTTGAGGAATTCGGGCTTGAACTGGTCGCCAACGCCAATGTTGACCGGATGGGCCTGGTAGGGCAGGCCGCACTCCTCCAGCATGATGTGAATCTTGTGGCCGTTGGGCGTAGCCCAGGAATAAACGTCGATCATGGGGTTCTCCAAAAATAGGCCGGTAAAAAAACCGGCGGGTCGATTGTGCGTGGTTTTTTAGTGGGCCGGGGTGCTTGCCGGGCTGGCCGCTGGCGTCGCGACTGCGTACTTGCCCAGTTCGAGCTTGGCAATCGCATTGCGGTGAACCTCGTCGGGGCCGTCGGCAAAGCGCAGTGTGCGGGCATGGGCATAGGCATAAGCCAGGGGGAAGTCTTCGCTCAGGCCTCCCGCGCCATGTACCTGGATGGCCCAGTCGATCACCTCGCAGGCCATATTGGGCGCCACCACCTTGATCATGGCAATTTCATTGCGGGCGAATTTGTTGCCCGCCACATCCATCATCCAGGCTGCCTTCAGGGTGAGCAGACGCGCCATCTCGATCTTGCAGCGCGCCTCGGCGATACGCTCTTGCGTGACCGTCTGCGCCGCAATGGGTTTGCCAAAAGCCACCCGGGACGAGGCCCGCTTGCACATGTACTCCAGGGCGCGCTCGGCCAGGCCGATCAGGCGCATGCAGTGGTGGATGCGCCCAGGCCCCAGGCGTCCCTGAGCGATCTCAAAGCCGCGGCCTTCGCCCAGCAGGATGTTGGAGGCGGGCACCCGCACATTGTCAAACAGCACTTCCATATGGCCATGCGGGGCATCGTCATAGCCCATCAGGCTGAGCGGTCGTACCACGGTCACGCCAGGGGTGTTGGCGGGCACCAGAATCATGCTCTGCTGCGAGTGGCGGGGCGCTTGCGGATCGGTCTTGCCCATCAGGATATAGACCGCACACCGCGGGTCCCCGGCACCGGAAATCCACCATTTGCGGCCATTGATCAGGTATTGATCGCTGCCCTGGTCGTTGACGCGCTCGATGCGGGTGGCGATATTGGTGGCATCGCTGGAGGCCACCGCCGGCTCGGTCATGGCAATGGCCGAGCGGATCTTGCCGGCCAGCAAGGGCTGCAGCCACTGGTCGCGATGCGCTTGGCTGCCGTAGCGGGCAATGGTTTCCATGTTGCCGGTATCGGGTGCCGAACAGTTGAAGACCTCGGGCGCCCAATGCACCCGGCCCATGATTTCGGCCAGCGGTGCGTATTCCAGGTTGGTCAGGTCGGCGCCGCGTACCCCGGCGATATCGGCCGAGTCCTTGGGTAGAAACAGGTTCCACAAGCCTTGCTCCTGCGCCTTGAGTTTCAGCGCTTCGATGGTTTGCAGAGGCGTCCAGCGCTTGCCTTGCTGGGTGTTGGCCTCGATCTCGTCGTGAAAGGCCTTCTCGTTGGGGTAGATATGCTGGTCCATGAACTTGAGCAGGCGCTGCTGCAGTTCCTTGGTGCGGGGTGAAAAGTCAAAGTCCATCAGGGTTCTCCAGTGTTGTTCGGGGGTATGGCTCAGGCCATCTGGGCAAAGCGCCAGGCCATCTGCGCCATCGGGCGTGCGCCGGCAGCGGATTTCTGCGCCTGGGCGCTGGCGGCGGTGCCGTTCTCGATGCGCTTGGCGATGCCTTGCAGGATGGCCGCGATGCGAAACATGTTGTAGGCCAGGTAGAAGTACCAGTCCGCCCGTAATTGCTCGGGGGTGGCCAGGCCGGTGCGCGCGCAGTAGCGGCGAATGTACTCCTCTTCGTTGGGGATGCCCAGGGCCTGGAGGTCAAGCCCGCCAATGCCACGAAAGGCCCCAGGCTGGATATGCCATGCCATGCAGTGGTAGGCAAAATCAGCCAGGGGATGGCCCAGGGTGGAGAGCTCCCAGTCGAGCACAGCAATGATGCGTGGCTGGTGCGCATCAAACATCAGGTTGTCCATGCGATAGTCGCCATGCACGATGCTGACCAGCTTGTCATCGCTGGCGCTGGCAGGCAAGTGCACAGGTAGCCACTCGATGAGCTGCTCCATCTCCGGGATGGGCTGTGACCAGGGGCCGCTGCCATCTGCCGAGGCACTGTACTGCCGGCTCCAGCGGCTGATCTGGCGTTGCACATAATTGCCCGGCTTGCCGTAATCGGCCAGTCCTTGCGCCTGGTAGTTCACGCTGTGCAGGGCCGCAATCACCCGGTTCATCTCGTCGTAGATGGCGTTGCGAGCCTGCGGGCTCATGTCCGGCAGGGACTGGTCCCACAGGACCCGCCCCTGCATGAACTGCATCACATAAAAGGCGCGGCCAATCACCGATTCATCCTCGCACAGCCCCAGCATGCGTGGCACCGGAACATCGGTGCCATTCAGGCCATGCATGACTTTGTATTCGCGCTCCACCGCATGGGCCGAGGGCAAGAGCTTGGCCACCGGTCCGGGCTTGGCGCGCAACACATAGTGCTGGCTGGGCGTGATCAACTTGTAGGTGGGGTTGGACTGGCCGCCCTTGAAGGCCTCCACCGACAGGGGCCCGGCAAAGCCGGGCAGATTTTTTTCCAGCCAGACCTGCAGGGCCTCGATGTCAAAGGCATGGGCCGCAGAAACCGGTCGGGTACCGATGTATTGATCAAAGTCACTCATCTTGGCGCTGACAGCAGGTGGGACGACATCGGGCCTATTTGTACTCCGGCTTTTGCTTGGCCAGAAAGGCAGAGATACCGATGCCCGCGTTGGCATGGTGCAGATTGCGCACAAAGTGCGCGCGCTCCAGGCCAAGTTGCTGGTTCAGCGACTGAGCGGCCGACTCGTTGAGCAATTCCTTGATGCTAGCCAGCGCATTGGGCGCCCGGGCATTGAGATGCTCGGCCAGGTTCAGGGCTTCGGTCAGGGTGTTGCCCGGCGCCGCGATGCGGTTGACCACCCCGAGCTGATGCAGGCGCTCGGCACTGATGCGTTCGCCCCCCAGCAAGAGCTCGCTCACCAGTTGCCGGGGCAGGCAGCGGCTGAGCGTCCAGCTGGCGCCGCCATCGGGTGACAGGCCCACATTGCTGTAGGCCATGACAAACACCGCAGAGCTGGCAGCCACCACCAGGTCACAGGCCAGCACCAGGGAAAAGCCGGCACCAGCGGCTGCGCCCTCGACAGCGGCGATCACGGGTTTGGGAAAGGTGCGGATCGCCTCAATCCAGTTGTGCAGGCCCTCGATGCTGTCGGCCTGGACTTGCGGGGGTTGTTCGCGGTTGGCCAGCAGGCGCTGCAGATTGCCACCTGCACAAAACAGGGAACCCTCTCCGGTCAGGATGACGCTACGGATTTCGGCATTGCCCTCGGCCACCCCCAGGGCTTCCACGCCAGCGGCATAGATGGCCGGACTCAGGGCATTGCGCTGCCCGGGGTTGGACAGGGTCAGCACCATGGTGCGGCCCTGGATGGTGCTTTTGAGTTCTCCGCTCATCGGATCAACTTTCCTCGTGCAAGAGCGACAGGCCGATAGCACCCCGCCGGCGCAGCCAGGGACTGGGTCGGTAACGCGGGTCGCCATAGACGGTTTGCAGATTGAACAGCACTTCCAGCACATTGGTCGGGCCATAACGGTCGCCCATGGCCAGCGGGCCCAGGGGATAGGCCAGGCCCAGGGTGACCGCCAGCTCCAGATCCTTGGGGGTGCAGATGCCTTGCTGGCAGATATCGCTGGCAATGTTGACAATGGTGGCCACTACCCGCTGGGTGACAAAGCCGCCGCTGTCACGGATCACGCTCACCGCCTTGCCATCGCGCGCGAACAGGGCGTGGGCGGCTACGCGCATATCGTTGCGGGTAGCGGGATTGGTGGCCAGCACCCGGCGCTTGGTGGCACTGTCCTCGATCAGCAGGTCAATGCCCACAGTGCGGGTGGGATCGAGGTGCTCGACCACAGCCATGGTGGTGACATCAAATCCGAGCGGCGCCACCAGAATGAGCGCCTGCTCTGAAGGGGTCTGGCCGGTCTCGATCCTGGCACCCAGGTCCTTGAGCAATTGCAGCAGCTCGGCCCGCCGTGCTGCGCGCGGGGACACCCACACCGGAGGCAATGCATCCAGCTGAGGCGGCGCAGCTTCAGCAGGTATCTGGGCCCGGTTGTCCTGGTAACGGTAAAAGCCTTCGCCGGACTTGCGGCCTACCACGCCTGCAGCAAGCCGCTGGGCAGTGATGACACTGGGGCGGTAGCGTGGCTCTTCGTAGTACTGGTGGTAGATCGACTCCATCACCGGATGCGAGACATCCAGGGCGGTCAGGTCCATCAACTCGAAGGGCCCGAGCCGAAAGCCCACCTGGTCGCGCAGGATGCGGTCCACGGTGGCAAAGTCTGTGACCCCTTCGCTGATGATGCGCAGGGCCTCGGTGCCATAGCCCCGGCCTGCATGGTTGACGATGAAGCCGGGCGTGTCCTGGGCATGGACCGGGGCGTGACCCATCTGACGCGCATAGTCCGACAGGGCCGAGCAGGTGTGGGTATCGGTCTTGAGCCCGGAGACTACCTCGACCACTTTCATCAAGGGCACCGGATTGAAAAAGTGAAAGCCGGCCACGCGTTGTGGCTGCTTGAGACCGGCGGCGATGGCGGTGATCGAGAGGGAAGAGGTGTTGCTGGCCAGCACAGCGGTGGGTGCCACCAGATTTTCCAGCTGGGCGAACAAGCCGGCCTTGATATCCAGCCGCTCGACAATCGCCTCGACCACCAGCTCGCAGGA
>JAFMJA010000103.1 GCA_017853735.1 Burkholderiaceae bacterium
GCTTGATGGTGTCCATGGTGGCCATGGCCAGGCCCGCGCCGTTGACCAGGCAGCCAATGTTGCCGTCCAGGCTGATGTAGGCCAGGTCGAACTTGGAGGCCTCGATTTCGGCAGGATCTTCCTCATCCAGGTCGCGCAAGGCAACTATTTCAGGGTGCCGGAACAGGGCATTGGCATCGAAGTTGAACTTGGCGTCCAGCGCGATGATCTTGCCCTTGCCGTCACGGTTGAGCGGGTTGATTTCAACCAGCGAGGCGTCGGTGTCCATATAGCACTGGTAGAGCTTCTGGCAGACATCGACAAATTGAGCCTGCGAGTCGGCCGGCATGCCCACGCCACGGGCCAGCTCAGCACCTTGCTCGGCGCTGAGCCCGTGAAGAGGGTCAACGAATACCTTGACGATTTTTTCTGGCGTGGCGTGCGCCACCTCCTCGATGTCCATGCCGCCTTCGCTGGAGGCGATGAAGGCCACCTTCTGGGTGGCACGGTCGGTCACCACCGAGAGGTAATACTCTTTCTGGATGTCCGCCCCCTCCTCGATGTAGAGGCGCCGCACTTTCTGCCCTTCGGGACCGGTTTGGTGGGTTTTGAGCTGCATGCCAAGTATCTTTCCGGCCTGCTCCTTCACCTGATCGATGCTCTTGGCGACCTTGACCCCACCGCCCTTGCCGCGCCCGCCGGCGTGGATCTGCGCCTTGACCACCCAGACCGGGCCGCCAAGTTTCTGGGCGGCCTCAAGTGCTTCCTGGACGGTAAACGCCGATATGCCGCGCGGCACCGGAACGCCAAATTGACGCAGGATCTCCTTGCCCTGGTACTCGTGAATCTTCATGAGGATCTGAAAAGATAGAGTGAATAAAGCTGGCTACGCCTAGCCATACTGCTAGCGCGCAGGCCGCACCAATTCGGCGGCATGAGACTGTATCATGCTGGCTCGGCCCCATCGGCTGCCAAGTGCCGTCTTTTCAGGTATTGATTTCATGCCCCGATTCAAAGTCTTCATCGACGGCGAGGCCGGCACCACCGGCCTGCAAATCCGTGAGCGGCTGCAGGCCATGCCCGAGGTCGAGCTGATCAGCATTGACCCGGCACTGCGCAAGGATGCCCAGGCCAAAAAGAGCCTGATGGCAACCGTCGACCTGGTGGTGCTGTGCCTGCATGATGAGGCGGCGATTGAATCGGTCGCCATGATTGACGCCAGCGCTTCAGAGTCTGGCCAAGCTGGCCCCAAGGTGATTGACGCCTCGACCGCCCACCGCACCCACCCGGATTGGGTGTTTGGTTTCCCGGAATTGGCTGCCGGGCAGGAGGCTGCCGTTCGGCAAGCCCGCCGGGTGGCCAACCCGGGCTGTTATGCCACCGGCGCGATTGCCCTGATCCGTCCGCTGGTCGACGCCGGCCTGATCCCGGTGGATTTCCCCTTGAGTCTGCCCTCGGTCAGCGGGTATTCCGGTGGCGGGCGCAGCATGATTGAGGCCTACGAGCGAGGTACGGCGCCGCCCTTTGAGCTTTATGCCCTGGGCCTGAAGCACAAACATATTCCCGAAATCATGCGCTACACCGGGCTGAGCCGCCGACCCTTGTTCGTGCCCTCTGTGGGCAACTTCCGCCAGGGCATGCTGGTGCAACTGCCGCTGCATCTGGACAGCTTGCCCGGCAAACCCAGTGCGCAGGCCCTGCATGATGCGCTGGCCCGACATTACAACAAGAGCCAGTGGGTGACGGTGGCACCCCCGACCGCTGACGGAAAATTGGATGCGGTGGCCCTGGCCGATACCAACCAGCTGGAGCTACGGGTGTACGGCAATGAAGAGTTTCGCCACGCCGTCTTGGTGGCGCGGCTGGACAACCTGGGCAAGGGCGCCAGCGGCGCCGCGGTGCAGAACCTGCGCCTGATGCTGGGGCTGGATTAAGCCGAGACGATGGGCGCCGCCTGGGCAGGGTCAGGCGCTTTCATCGGGTTCTGACGCACCTGCAGCACTGAGCACGCGGCGCACCACCTCGGCGGCAAAGCCCCGCGCCAGTAGAAATCGCGTCTGCTTGGCGCGCTCAGCGGCGCTTGCAGGCGGCGACCCAAACTTGCGGGCCCAGACCGCCTGGGCACGCGCGAATTCGCTGCCACGCAGCTCGGCCAGGGTTTGCTCCACCAGGGCGCGCTCCAGGCCCTTGCCTTCGAGCTCGTGGCGTAGACGCGCACCGCCCAGACGGGCTGCACGCCGGTGCACCACCGAAGCCGCCACCCGCTGCTCGCTGATGAAGCCGCGCGCCTGCAATTCGTCCAGTGCCTGCGCCAGTTCACCCGGCACGCTCTCGTGGGCGCTCAGCTTGCGCGTCAACTCTGCCCGCGAGTGTTCGCGCTGGCTCAAGAGCCGCAGGGCGCGGCCTTTGAGGGACAGTTGAGCCTTTGCGGAACCGTTCATCCAGTCCGATACGCCTTATTCGGCCGCAGCCACCTCGTTGAGCAGGGGAATGCCCAGTGATTCGCGCACCTTGTTCTCGATCTCATGGGCAAGCTCGGGGTTTTCGCGCAGGAATTCACGCGCGTTGTCGCGGCCCTGGCCGATCTTCTCGCCCTCGTAGGCGTACCAGGCGCCCGACTTCTCGATGATGCGGGCATTCACGCCCATGTCGATGATCTCGCCTTCGCGGCTGATGCCCTCACCAAACAGGATGTCGAACTCGGCGGTCTTGAACGGGGGGGCGACCTTGTTTTTCACCACCTTCACCTTGGTTTCGTTGCCAATGGCGTCCTCGCCCTTTTTGATGGTGCCGGTGCGCCGGATGTCCAGTCGCACCGAGGCGTAGAACTTGAGCGCATTGCCGCCAGTGGTGGTCTCGGGGCTGCCGAACATGACGCCAATCTTCATGCGGATCTGATTGATGAAGATGACCATGCAGTTGGTTTTTTTGATGGTGGCGGTCAGCTTGCGCAAGGCCTGGCTCATCAGCCGGGCCTGCAGGCCGGGCAGGCTGTCGCCCATCTCGCCTTCGATTTCGGCCTTGGGTGTCAGGGCCGCCACCGAGTCCACCACCACCAAATCAACCGCGCCCGAGCGCACCAGGCTGTCAACGATCTCCAGGGCCTGCTCGCCGGTATCGGGCTGGCTGATCAGCAGATCGGGGATGTTCACCCCCAGTTTTTGCGCGTACTGCACATCCAGCGCGTGCTCGGCGTCGACAAAGGCGCAGGTACCGTTCAGTTTCTGCATTTCGGCAATGACCTGCAAGGTCAGCGTGGTTTTGCCCGAGGACTCCGGGCCGTAGATCTCCACCACCCTGCCGCGCGGCAGGCCGCCCACGCCAAGCGCGATGTCCAGGCCCAGCGAGCCGGTGGACACCACCTGGATGTCCTCGATCGGCTCGCCCTCGCCCAGGCGCATGATGGCGCCCTTGCCGAACTGTTTTTCGATCTGCGACAGCGCCGCTTGCAAGGCCTTGGCTTTTTCGGTGTTGGCAACTTTCATGTCCATGAGTCTCTCCTTGAGTGGGTTGGTGAAGGGTGGCACCCAGTGGTTTTAATCACAGCCTGGATGCTTGACCAGTAATGTAACGTCGATATAGATCTAAAGACGACCAATTTTTAGTCAGTTTGGTTTACTATTTAGGCATGGATTCTTCGCAAGCGATGCAATGGCCGGACCGGGGTGATGAGGGCTGGCGGCAGACCCATCTGGGGCGGCTGCTGGGGCATGCCATGCGCCGCTTTGATGAGCGGGTGCTCTACCTCATGGCCCATGATGCCGAAGTGCCGCTGGCCCTGTCCAATCTGGCTGCGCGCGGCCAGGTAAGCGCCGCGCATGTCCACATCACGCGCCATCTGGCATTGCAGGGCTCGCGCCTGCAGGACCTGGCCCAGTCGGCCGGCATGAGCAAGCAGGCCATGGGCAAACTGGTCGATCAGTGCGAGGCCTGGGGACTGGTCACGCGCGAGGCCGATACGCGCGATGCCCGGGCCAAGCTGGTGCGCTTCACGCCCAGCGGCCGGGCCTGGCTGGCAGCCTTTCGCAAGGCGGTGCTGCAGGCCGAGGCCGAGTTGCGCCAGGCGGTGGGCGCCGATGTGGCCACGGTGATTGCGCTGGGCCTGGAGGTTTACGCTGCGGCCTGAGCCCCTGGTTGCGCCTTGAGCTCTGGCCTACTGAGCGCAGGGACGCAGCGTCCTGGTGGCCAGTGCGGGTCGCAACTCGTCAAGCCGGGCCCGCAAGGCGTCATCCATCAGCGGCAGCACCAGAACCGCGCCGCGCCGGGGTGATGCTTCCTGCACCACGCGCGCCTTTCGCACCCCGCCGCGCTCCAGCTCTACCAGGGCCTGCTCAGCCTCGGCCTGGGTGGTAAAGCTGCCAAGGGTCAGACCCGGCATGAGTTCGGGTGCCTGGGTGGGCTCGCTGTCGATCTGGAGTGTTTTGAGCCTGGCCTGTTGCCGCGCCAGCTCGGCGGGGTCATCCAGACGGCCGAGATAGACCAGCCATTGGGGCGATGCCAAGTCCGCTTCCACCCGCCAGGAACCCAGGGGCCAGGATGTCAGCGCCCCCAACAACCTTGCCAGCTGTTTCTCGCCAAAGGGGCCCGCGCGCAGGCAACGCTGGCGCCTGGCCAGCGCCTCGGCCTGCTGCGCCTCCTGGGGCGACAACAGACGGATCTGTTCCGGGTGCAGCTGACGCTGCAGCCGATGCGGCTCGGACTGCGGCGCAGGCCCCAGGCCATAGGCCAGCAAGGCGCCCTGCGACCACGCCAGGTAGGCCAGGTTGAGCAGAAAAAGAAGCAGGACCATCAGCCTGAGCATGGTTCTCCCTTTTCTGTCGGCAGCCTGGGGCGCACGCTGACTTCTGCGCTGTCAATGCGGCGCAGCCCCTCACGCGCCTGGACCAGCAAGGCCCCGCTTGGATCGACACCCGCGGCCCGCCCGCAGCTGCCATCGCTCAGCTGAACCTGCGCATTGGCCAGGGCGTCACGCTGCAGAAAGGCATTTCGCAGTGGCGCAAATCCTTGCTGGGTGAACGCGAGAACAGCCTGCACCAGAGCTGGGATCACCCGCAACAAGGTCTGGCCCGGGTCAGCCGCCGGATCGAGTTCGCGCAGCCAGGCGGGTGGGGTGCTCAAGCCCGAGGGCTCAAGCGGTCCGATATTGATGCCCACGCCGATCACGGCATAGCGTTGCTCAGCCACGCGCAGTGTCTCGATCAGGATGCCCCCCAGCTTGCGCCCGTCCAGGTACAGATCGTTGGGCCATTTCAGGCTTAGCCGTGGGTGCAGGCTATCGACCAGGCTCAAGCCCACCGCCAGAGACAGGCCGGACCAGTCGGACATGCGCAGCGGCAGCCCCAGCGAGAAGGTCAACGCCAACCGTGGGTCTGCCGCGCTTTGCCACTGGCGACCCAGGCGGCCTCGGCCGGCCGTCTGTTGCAGCGCCACCAGCAGCACTGGGTCGACTTGGCCATTGTGCGCACGGCGCATCAACTCGGAGTTGGTCGAGTCGATGCTGGGCAGAATTTCTACCGAAAACCCTGGCAGCGAGGGTGCCACAGCCTGCCAGATGGCTTCGGCAGGCCAGGTTTTCATGAGGCTTGGGTCAGGTGCCACCCGCGGCCTTTGTTGATCCTGAGAACGTTCTGGCCGCCGGCATCTGTGCGGGTTGCTGCATGGCCGCGGCGTCAGCGCCCCCGCTTAGGGGCGAGCAAGGTGCCACGGCAGTTTTTGCTGCCGCACCAGCAGGGGTAATCGGCCTTGAGCTTTTTGGTGTAGGGCTCATCAATGATCAGGCCGTAGTCATAGTTGAGTTCCTCGCCCGCCCGGATTTTGCGCAGTGCTTTGATGAAAATCCGGCCATCTACCTCGTCGGGCTCGCAATTGGGCGCGCAGGAGTGGTTGATCCAGCGGGCAGAGTTGCCACCCACCTTGGCGTCAATCACATGCTGGTCATCCACATGAAAATAAAAGGTATGGTTGGGGTCCTTGGGGTCATGCGGATGGCGGCGCTGCGCCTCTTTCCAGCTGATCACCTGGCCGATGTACTCGATGATGACCTCCCCCCTGGGAATGTCCTGCACGGCGAACACGCCCTTGCCATGAACGCCTGAGCGGCGGGTTTGAATGCGGCGACCGGGATGGGGGGGGGCGGGTTTTGACACGGCAAAAAAATTTGGTAAGGTGAACTCGTATGGGCGCGCGCGTGTGCGCTCGCATGTGTGCGTGCGCGTATGCGCGCGCGAGAACCGGATTGTAGTCAGATGAAAAGTACAGCCTTGAAATCGGGTGGTGTTTCCACCAAAACTCTGGTCATCGCCGAAAAGCCATCGGTGGCCCAGGACATCGTTCGTGCCCTCACCCCGGTGGCGGGCAAGTTCGACAAGCATGACGATCACTTTGAAAACGAGCGCTATCTGGTGACCAGCGCGGTGGGCCATCTGCTCGAGATCCAGGCGCCCGAACAATACGATGTGAAGCGCGGCAAATGGAGTTTTAACCACCTGCCAGTCATCCCGCCTCACTTTGAGCTCAAGCCGGTGGACAAAACCAAAACCCGGCTCAATGCGGTGGTGAAGCTGGCCAAGCGCAAGGATGTGGGCCAGCTGATCAATGCCTGCGACGCGGGCCGCGAGGGCGAGCTGATTTTCCGACTGATCGAGCAATATGCCAGTGGCAGCAAGCCCCTGGCCAAGCCGGTGCAGCGCCTGTGGCTGCAGAGCATGACCCCGCAGGCCATTCGCGATGGCTTTGATCACCTTCGCACCGATCGCCAGATGCAACCGCTGGCTGATGCGGCGCGCAGCCGCTCGGAGGCCGACTGGCTGGTGGGCATCAATGGCACCCGCGCCATGACTGCCTTCAATTCACGCGACGGCGGCTTTTTTCTCACCACCGTGGGCCGGGTGCAGACGCCCACGCTGGCGGTGGTGGTCGAGCGCGAGGAGCAGATCCGCAAATTTGTCAGCCGCGACTACTGGGAAGTGCATGCCAGCTTTGCCGCACAAGCTGGCGAGTACGCGGCCAAGTGGTTTGATCCTGCCTGGCGCAAATCTGAGGACGACCCCGAACAGCGGGCGGATCGGGTCTGGTCACAAGCCCAAGCCCAGGCTATCGCCCAGGCGGTGCAAGGCCAGTCGGCCAGCGTCAGTGAAGAAAGCAAGCCCAGCACCCAGTCTTCGCCCATGCTGTTTGACCTGACCAGCCTGCAGCGCGAGGCCAATGGCAAGTTTGGTTTCTCGGCCAAAACCACCCTGTCCCTGGCCCAAAGCCTGTACGAGCGCCACAAGGCCTTGACCTACCCTCGAACCGATTCGCGCCACCTGCCCGAGGACTATCTGGCTGTGACCCAGCAAACCATGGCCATGTTGGCCGACTCTGATCTCAAGCATCTGGCGCCGCACGCGGCCACCGCGCTCAAGAGCGGCTATGTCAAGCCCAGCAAACGAATCTTTGACAACGCCAAGGTGAGCGACCACTTTGCCATCATCCCGACCCTGCAGGCGCCCAGTGGCTTGTCCGAGGCGGAGCAAAAGCTGTACGACCTGGTGGCGCGCCGTTTTCTGGCGGTGTTTTTCCCCAGCGCTGAATACCAGGTGACCACCCGTATCAGCAAAGTGGCGCAACACCACTTCCGCTCAGAGGGCAAGGTGTTGGTCCGGCCGGGTTGGCTGGCGATCTATGGCAAAGAGGCCGACGATGAGCTGGCACCTGGCGAGAGCAACAATAAAACTCTGGTGCCTGTCCAGCCCAATGAAAAAGTGATGACCCTTGATGTGCAGGCCAAGGGGCTCAAAACCCGACCGCCTGCGCGCTATTCCGAAGCGACCCTGCTGAGCGCCATGGAAGGCGCGGGCAAACTGATCGAGGACGACGAGTTGCGCGAGGCCATGCACGACAAAGGCCTGGGCACACCGGCCACACGCGCGGCCATTATTGAAGGTTTGTTGGGCGAGAAATACATGCTGCGCGAGGGACGCGAGCTGATTCCCACTGCCAAGGCCTTTCAACTCATGACCCTGCTACGCGGTCTGGGCGTGGAAGAACTGTCCAAGCCTGAGCTGACCGGGGAGTGGGAATACAAGCTGGCCGAAATGGAGCACGGCCGCCTCTCGCGCGAGGCCTTCATGCGCGAGATCGCCGCCATGACCGAGCACATCGTCAAAAAGGCCAAGGAATATGACCGCGACAGCGTGCCAGGCGACTACGCCACCTTGCACACGCCCTGCCCCAACTGCGGCGGTGTCGTCAAGGAAAACTACCGCCGCTACACCTGCACTGGTAGCCGGGCCGATTCCGAAGGCTGCGGCTTTTCCTTCACCAAGATTCCTGCTGGCCGCGCCTTTGAGCTGTCCGAGGTGGAGGCCTTTTTGCGCGACAAGAAGATTGGCCCGCTCGAAGGCTTCCGCTCCAAGGCGGGCTGGCCGTTCACCGCGGAGATTGCCCTCAAATACAGCGACGAAGACAAAAACTGGAAGCTGGAATTTGATTTTGGCCAGGACGATGCCTCACAAACCGGCGAGCTGGTAGATTTCTCTGCGCAGGAGCCGCTGGGTGCCTGCCCCAAATGCGGCGCGCCAGTGTACGAGCAGGGCAAGAGCTATGTGTGCGCCAAGTCTGTGCCCACATCAGCCCAGCCAACCCCAAGTTGTGATTTCAAAAGTGG
>JAFMJA010000104.1 GCA_017853735.1 Burkholderiaceae bacterium
CAGGGGACACACCTCGCATTTCACCCTCAGCTCATACCAGCATCTGGAACAAGCCGCGACCAGCAAAGTACAAGAAGCAGCTAAGGCTACTCCAACAGAGGGTGCTTCAGCACCAATTAGCAGGCCGGACAACTTGGATTTACCAGACTCTGATCTTGCCGAGCTGGCCAATGAGCCGCTGCGTATTATCAAAAAAAGAGAATATGCAAAAGGCTTAAGCGAGGGAAGACGGCTAACACTGGAAAAACTAAAGAAACAAGAAGAAGAAAAAGCGACAGAGGCCAAAGGGCAGCAGTCACAGAATATTTCCTCACTGTTGGAAAAAATAGCCGCGCAGCTTTCCGATCTGCAAGCTGATCCAGCCTCAAGGCTGGAGCCAGTCAAGCGACTGGCATTGCACCTGGCTGAGCAGCTCGTGCTCGCAGAGTTAACCCTTTCGCCCCAGGCTATTCAGAACTTGATGTCACGTTGCGTGGAAATGCTGGATCAATCAGTCTCCAAGCCGATTCAATTTGAACTCAACCCCGACGATCTGACCTTGTTGCAATCTGCCCAGCCAACTGAGCAGCAGATGAACTGGCAATTGGTAGCCAATCCCGATTTGCTTCCTGGCAGCGTGAGATTAATTTCCGAGGATGTCGTGATCAGCGACCTGATAGAAAACCGTCTCAATGGGCTTGCCTCTTCCTTGCTAAAAGCACCACAGCAATGGCAGGCAAATTCAGCCTTTAGTCCAAAAAATCTGCAGCTGCGTAAAAACAATGACCAGGTGCAGGATGTATTGGCAAATCCCCAATATGAGCGCTTCCAGGCGCCAGCACGCGCTACGGAGCCCTCTTCCAGCACTGACGCTGAAACTGAACTGATGCCGATGCCCTCCCCTGAGCCGCAGACCAGTGATCGGCCCCAATTCATGAACGAGGTGTTGCTGGCGCCAGATGCTGCTCCCATGCCGGCCTTTGACTTTCCGCTCAGCCAGGATGACCTGAGCCTGGGCCAAGCCGCCACCCCTGAGGAAGCGAACCCGAAAGCCGAGGGACAGCCGCATGACGACTGACTTTGCCCTGGAGGTGGAGCGGCTGCTGCCCCACCTGCACAGCCCGCGCCCCGAGCGCTGCGGCACCCTGGTGCGCCTGGTGGGCATGCGGCTGGAAGCGCGCGGCATCATGGCCCCGATTGGCTCGTGCTGTCAGATCAGCTCCCATGAGGGGCACAGCATCGATGCCGAGGTGGTGGGCTTCAATGACAAGACGCTCTACCTGATGCCTTTGCAGGAGCCCAGTGGACTGGCGCCTGGCGCCATGGTACGGCTCAAGCCCGATTCGGGCGGTGTCTGCCTGGGGCCCGAGTTGCTGGGCCGGGTGATTGATGGACGCGGCGAGCCGCTGGATAGCCGGCCCAGGCCGCGTTGCGATACCCGCCTGAGCCTGCAGGGCCTGCCGATCAACCCGATGGAGCGTGGCCCGATTGACAGCGTGCTGGATGTGGGCATCAAGGCGATCAACGGCATCATGACCCTGGGCCGCGGCCAAAGGCTGGGCCTGATCGCCGGCTCGGGTGTGGGCAAAAGTGTGCTGATGGGCATGATGGCCCGCTACACCAAGGCCGATGTGGTGGTGATTGGCCTGATCGGCGAGCGCGGCCGCGAGGTGCAGGCCTTCATCCAGGAATCGCTCGGTGCCGAGGGCCTGGCCAAATCGGTGGTGATTGCTGCGCCGGCCAATGTGTCGCCAGTGCTGCGCCTGAAATCTGCCTACATGACCCACCTGGTAGCGGAATATTTCCGCGACCAGGGCAAGAATGTGCTGATGCTGGTGGACAGCCTGACGCGGGTGGCACATGCCCAGCGCGAAATCGGCCTGGCCATTGGTGAGCCACCCACCTCCAAAGGCTATCCACCCTCGGTGTTTGCCCTGCTGCCCGGTCTGATCGAGCGCGCCGGTGTGGGCCGCCACGGACATGGCTCGATCACTGCCTTCTATACCGTGCTGGCCGAGGGCGATGACCAGAACGACCCGATTGTGGACATTGCGCGCGCCTCGCTCGACGGCCAGGTGATTCTCTCGCGCAAGCTGGCCGATGCGGCCCACTACCCGGCGATCGACCTCAACGGCTCGATCTCGAGGGTGATGCAAAACCTGCTCAACCCGGACGACATGAAGCTGGCCAACAAGTTTCGCCGACTCTGGTCGCTCTACCAGCAAAACCAGGATCTGATCCAGGTAGGCGCCTACGAGGCCGGAACCAACCCCCAGCTGGATGAGGCGATTGCCCTGCGTGAGCGCATGGAAGCGTTTTTGTGCCAGGGCATGCACGAGGGCCTGGACGAGCCCAGCAGCCGTGACCAACTGCGCGCGCTGCTATCAACATGAACCAGGATGTGCAAGCCCGCCCCTGCTGGACCCTGCTGGCCAACAAGGCCCAGGAGAAGTCCGAGCTGATCAAGCAGGAGATAGTGCAGGCCAAGCTCAGGCTGCAGCAGCTGCTGTCCAGCCAGGAGCGGCTGCAGGTGATGTACGAGGAGTACCGGGTGCAGCTCAACTGCCCCGGCAGCCAAAGCCAGGGCATGCGCAGCAGCATGAGCCAGCGCCAGTTCATGTCGCAGCTGCTCACCCTGCTCGAGCGGGTGGCCACCGACCTGGGCTATACCCGCAACCTGCTGGAAGCCTACCGGGAGCGCCTGATCGAGGCCGAAAAAGAGCGCCTCAAGATGCAGTCGCTGGCGGAGAAGAATGAGTCTGAGCTGCGCACCCAGGATTCACGCCGGGAACAACGGCGCATGGATGAGATAGGTGTGCTGCAGTTCAACCGGCAAGCGGCATCATGAGCTCAGCAAACGAACTTCATGATGGTGAACAGCGGGGTGCCGGGTGGCACCGACTGGGCATCGCGCCAGACGCCCTGGGTATCGAGCACCTCGCCAGAGGCCATCGGGCCGCTGTGCATGCTGAACTGGCGCATCAGGACCGTCTGGTTCTTGCAGTTGATTTCCATATTGGTGCGGGTGGAGAGGTACTTGGCCCCGCGCTGGGTGGTCTGGGGGCTTTTGTAGTCCATGACCGACCACAGGTTGCGGAGATTGCCATCGCGCTTGACAGTGGCGGTGTCAACAAAATAGGTGGCAGCACCGCTGCTGCCAAGGGACTTCATCTCCGCATGGGCCAGGCTGCCCGATAAAGCAGCCAGCGCAGCACAACCGAGAGAAAGAGCGATTGAGTTGATACCTTTCATGGCGCTAATATAAATGAAATCTCAAAACTCGACTACCCTGAAAATCATTTACTCAGCCAGCATCAGCTCGAAAGGTGCAGGCTGGCGCTATCAAGTTTTCCTGTCTCGGGCCGAGTTATTCAATGATCGAGACACTTCATGATTTTTTCGTTTCTCATCAAGTCCTACACCATGAAAAAAACCCTTGCCATTGTTGTACTCCTGCTGGCAGCGCTGGGCGCTGGCGGTTTTGCCTACCTGCAATGGAAAGCCAGCGCCGGTGCCAAGACTGAAATCACCACCCTGACCGAAAAGGCCACCACTGCCGAGCAGAAACAGGGGGATGTGGAGAAGGAACTCGAGGAGCTGAAGGAAAAGCTGGGGCCCCTGCAGGTGACCGCCCAACAGATGGAGGCGGTGAAAGCGGCCTTTGCCAGCGGCGTCACCATGAAAGACCTGGAGGCCGCCTATGCCAAGGACAAGAATCTTTCCGCCGAGCGCCTGCTGGGACTGGCCGGGGTGCGCCTGCTGACCAAGGGTGGGCAGGATCCGGCCACTGTGAGCGCCTTTGAGAAGGCACTGGAGATGACCGACTGGACGCGCCAGCAGAAGGTGATTTGCGCCGCGCAGTACGCGCTGGCCGCCGCTGGCAAGGAGGTCAAGCCCCTGTCGGAGTGCGCCATGCCTACCCAGGTGGCCAAGGCCGAGGGCAAAACAGATGACAAGTCCGAGGCCGACAAAAAAGAGACCTCAGGCGCCAAAAAAGACGACAAGCACGCCGCAGTGCATTGGGACTATGAGGGCCTGATGGGGCCAGAGAACTGGGGCAAGGAATTTCCCAAATGCGCCCGCGGCAAGGAGCAGGCACCGCTGGATATCAAAGGGCCGTTCCAGAAAGTGCGTTTCAGCATCGCGCCAGATTACAAAACCGGGCCGCTGCGCATCCTGAACAATGGCCACACCATTCAGGTCAATGTCAATCCGGGCAGCAAGCTGCGCATTGACGGCGCGCCCTTTGAACTGGTGCAATTTCACTTCCACCGCCCCAGCGAGGAGGCCATCAACGGCCGGCGCCAGGCGATGGTGGTGCACTTTGTGCATAAAAGCTCAGGGGGTGAGCTGGCGGTGCTGGGCGTGTTGCTGCAGATGGGCAATGAAAATCCGGTGATCAAGACCCTGTGGGAGCACGCACCGGCCAAGGAAGGCCCGGAGCAGCAGCCCGAAGGCGTGGCCTTCAACCCAGCCAACCTCTTGCCACGCGAACTGGATTTCTACCACTACGATGGCTCGCTCACCACCCCGCCCTGCACGGAAAAAGTGAAGTTCTACATTCTGCGCAGCATGGTCAATATCTCGCGCGAACAGGTGGCCCAGTTCCCCTTCAAGATGAACGCGCGCCCGCTGCAGCCGCTCAACGAGCGGGTGATCATGTCCAACTGAACCAGCGCTCGACCCAGGCTACAAGAGGTAGGTGCCCGCGTAGCGCTGCACCTCACCTCCAAGGCTCATCTTGAAGCGGGCCAGGCCTGCACTGCGCTGGGTGTTGATGCCGCCCAGGTCCAGCCGCTCGATCCCGCGCGCCTTGAGCTCCTGGATGGCGCGCCAGAGCAGCAGGTTGTTGGCTCGCTCATGCCGGCCCTGCTCATTGCTCCAGCCCACCTGGTAGGTGGCAGCTCTCCCGTGAATGAGAAAAATCATGCCCGCCACCGCAGTTTTGCCCAGATCGGCGCGCATGCCCAGCATGCTTTGCGCCGGGTTTTTACGCGACTGCATGTAAACATCAAAAAAGGGCAGCGGCAGGCCTTCCAGGCCTCGCTGCTTTCTTTGTTCCAGCTCAGCCTCCAATAACCAGCGGTAGGCCCCCGGCTTGGGAGACATTTTGGCGACCTGTAATTTGCTGCCCTCTGCGGCATGGAGCTGGTTGCGCCAACTGCCTTCCATGCCAGCGCGCAAGGACTCCTCGCTGCCGGTCAGGTCGATCATGACGGTGGCCGCGCCGGTCATGACCCGTCGCCAGGGCGACAAGCCCAGGCCTGAGCCGGCTTGTTCTTGCGGGGTGGTCAGCATCAGCCGGATGCCACTCAAAGGAAAACTTTTTTTGATGGTCTTGTAGGCGCGCGCCTTGTCAGCGGCATCCAGATCGGCCAGCCACACCGGCCCGCGTGAGCACAAGACCAAGGCCGCCATTGAGCCCCAGCAGCGCAGAATGAACTGGGCCAGGGCGACGGGCGCTCCATCCTGCTCCAGCAGGACTCGTTCCACCCGAACGCCCAGCATTTTCATGGTGGAGCCATAGGCCCAATCCTGCTGCAGGGAGCCACCGACACGGGCATGTGAAGAGTCCCAAAGCTCAGAGTTTTCGTGGTTCCAGGCGCATCGCATGGGTCATAGAATAGTCCAAATCTGAAGCCGCCTACCTCACCCACTTCGCCGTGAAACTAAAAAGCCTGAGAAAACCCCCGGTGCAAACCATCATGGGACATCGTATCCCCGAACCGCGGCCGACCCTGATGGCCTTGCTCTGGGTAATGCTTTACCTGGGACTGCCCCTGGTGCTACTGGGCATGCTGGTGGACCTCTTGGTGCAGACCACCACCGGCGCGTGCACCGGCGTCTGGTGCTGGTTCGGCTAAAGCTGGCCTAGCCCAGCCAGTGGCTGACCCAGGCCACCAGATTGTTGCCGGGCATGGCATGACTGATGGCATAGCCCTGGGCTTTTTCGCATCCAAAATCCCTGAGCATCTTGATGGTGTCTTGGCTCTCCACGCCCTCAGCCACCACATACAAGCCTAGGTTGTGCGCCAGAGAAATTGCAGCCCGCACGATGGCCTGGTCAGCCAGGCTGCGCTCCATCCCGGTGACAAAGAACTTATCAATTTTGAGTTCATGCACCGGCAGACGCTTGAGATAGGTCAGCGAGGAATAGCCCGCTCCAAAGTCATCGATGGACAAGCGAACCCCCATGGCGTTGAGGTTGGACAGCACCCTGGTCGCCTGCTCAGGGCGAGACATGACCACCGACTCGGTCACTTCCAGGCACAGTTTTCCAGGCTCCATACGATATTCTTTGAGCAGGCTTTCAATGCTTTCGACCAAGCCCAGGTCAAACAGGTTGTGCATTGACAGGTTAATCGATAGCTGGATATCCAGACCCTTCTTGCGCCAGCTGCTTTGCTGCGCAATGGCCTGGGCCAGAACCCACTGGGTGAGCTGACGAATCCGGCCGGATTGCTCGGCAATAGGGATGAAATCACTGGGCATGATCATGCCCTCGCTCGGGTGAGGCCAACGCACCAGGGCCTCCACACCACAGATGCGACCCGAACCCAGCTCCAGTTGCGGCTGGAACAGCAGGGTGAGCTCATTGTCTTCAATGGCACGGCTCAACTCGCCCAGCAGGTCGATCCGTTGCAGGCCGATTGGGGTGTTTTTCTTGCTGTAGATCGAGAGGCCATCACTATGGTGGCGAGCCATATTCAAGGCGATGTCGCTGTGGAACAATAGTTCCTGCACATCCTTGCCATGATCTGGAAAGAGTGCTGCGCCAAAGCTGGCCTCCACTTCCAGGGAGAGGTTGTCAATGACAATGGGCTGCTGCAGCAGTTGCTGAATTTTCTCGGCAACTTGACGGACATGCTCAAGGCTGACATCGGGCATCACGATGCAAAATTTGGAATCCAGCAAGCGCGCTACGGTATCGGAGCTGCGCAGCGCGGACACCAGGCGCTTAGCGCCATGAGCCACCAGTTGGTCTCCCACCTGATAACCCATCAGGGAGCTGATTTCACCCAGGCTGGAAAGCTGCACTGTCAAGACAGCCACGACATGCTTGTTGCGCTGCGCCATTTTGATCGCCTGGTCCAGACGGTCGATCAAAATGTTGCGCAAGGGCAAATCGGTCACCGCATCATAGTTGGCGCGGTGCTCGAGCTCGGCCATATGACGAATACGATCGGAAATATCTAGCACCAGTGCAATCAGGACTTCCTTTTCGTCTTCAACCGCAGTTTGCAAGCGTACCTCCAGCGGATGGTTGCCGCCAGCCGCATCGAACAGAAAGGTTTCAAAAAGCAATTCGGATACTTTCGCATCCCTCAAGGGCTGCAGGAGTGACTGGAATTTCTCTGGGCTGAAATCAGGCTTGAGGTTGTGCAAGGTCATCTGGCGCAGCTGTTTGTTGGAGTAGCCCAGCTTGTGCCTGCAACTCTCACTGATGTCGAGCAGTCTCAGGGAACCCGCATCAAAGACCAAAAACATATAAGAGGTGCGATCCAGAATACGGCCCAATCGAGCTTGCAGTAACTGCGCCTTTTTGCGCTGCGTCACCTCATGCAGGAACACATACGTCAGGGCCTGCTCGGTTTGTGGCTTGAGCAAAGTCGCTTCCACAACACGAGCCTGACCCGGCACATCGTCGGGCTTGGGCGGAATTTCCAGGACGATCACTTCGCCGGTATTGCTTGGCATGCCCAGAGATGTATGCATCAGCTGACCGACGGAGAGACCCAGCAAGGACTCGGCGGCTGGGTTGGCATAGGAGATGCTGCCCTGGTGGTCCATAGCCAGGATGGCATCGGGGCTGTGCTCGATCAGAGAACGCATCTGCACTTGCTGAGTTTGCGCGACCGCCTGGGAGCGCAGGGACTCCAGGGTTTGGGCGAGATCCAGTGCCAGATCCTGACAAAGGCTCGCCTCCTGATCTTCCGACGCCCGCCCGCCCACAGCCAGGATGCTCAGAGCGCCCAGGCAAAGATCGTCCAGGAGAATGGGCACACAGACCAAGCGGCACGAAGGCACAAGCCGGTTCAGCTTGACCCAAAAGGGATCATTTTGCAAAGCCACCTGACCTGGCAAGATCAGAGGCTTGCGCCGCTTGCAGACCTGGACGGTGGCGACCTGGCACAAGCGCTCGATGGAACTGACCGAGACCTGACCCAGCCTGGATGCAAGATCCGGGATGGGGGTGGCGCTGGTCTGGGTGCGCACCTGCCCTGCGCCATTGAGCTGGCTCACCCAGGCGTGCACATAAGCATCCCCAGAGATCAGGGCCTGGCAGATATCCTGTAAAAGTACCGCTTCAGACTTGGCGCGCACCAGCGCACGGTAGGCCTGACGGATAGCGATTTCACACAAGCTGACTTCTGCCGGGTGTTGGTGCATTGGCACTGTGTTCGTTGCTAAGTCGGTTGAGTTCCGAAAAATAAAGCCATGCAGCACAGGGAACGCCAGGATGGGAATGGCGTTGGCTCAGAAATCAATCCCAGGCGATCTTAACCAATATCGCGCGGCAGCACCTGTCTGGCGAGGTAAACCTGGCCGGACAGGCACCGATGGAAGATGGCTTAAGGATGGTGTTCAAAACTCGCGCCGTGCGCGGCGCTGCTTTTGCGGGTTGAG
>JAFMJA010000105.1 GCA_017853735.1 Burkholderiaceae bacterium
AACCTCGGCTGGCCAACACTTCCACGAGGCCGCGAAAAAAGCGACAAGCTCCCTGTTGAAGATTCGGCGGGAACTGCGCCAAGCCCAAAATACAGACCGTCACCTGCTACGCATTGCCGTTCAGCACTCATTGGCAGGCAGTTTTCTGGCCAATTGGCTCGCCACCCTGGCTTTGGAGAAGGAAGACACGCTGGTGCTAGTCAAGGCCGACAACCTGCATGACTGCATTCGTGATTTGGAAGAAGCCAATGTGGACATGCTGGTCTGTTACGCCCATACAGACCTGCCCATCGGCTTGAATGAAGAGCGCTATTTATCCCAATTGATGGCAGAAGACACCCTGTGCGCGGTCTCCAGTCCTGGCAAGGCAGGCAAGCCCAGGTACGGGCTGGACTCAGCACCCAGCCAGGAGATTCCTTGGCTTAGCTACAGTGCTGAGGCGTTTCTTGGCCGGGCTGCCACCCTGGCCCTGGAGCGCAGTGCCGGACCTCTGCCATTGCATGTGGTGTATGAAAGTGCACTGGCCGAAGCCTTGCGTGCCGCTGCGCTGGCGGGGATGGGCTTGGCCTGGTTGCCCCTGAGTCTGGTTGAGGAGGACCTGGCACGGGGTGCCCTGGTCCGGGCCAGTTCTGAAGATTACGATGTGTCCCTCCAGGTCCGCTTGTTTGTGGACCGCTCGACTGACAATCCTCGACTGCTGAGCCTGATTAGCTAAGCGCCAGATCTGCCCGCCAGGGTGGGGCAGGCGGGATGTAGCTGCAAAGTTGTTTGTCGTGGCGGATCATTATGATTTTTTTGCATAGTTTTGCACTAAATGTCATTGGACTTTTCCAGGGCCCGCCAATTAAGCTCGCTCAAGCAACTATGTGGCCCCCTGGACTGACACGACCAAGCACATGAATCTTCAAAACTTTCCTCGATTTCGTCTGGGCCACTGGCCTACACCGCTCGAACCCATGAACCGGCTGCGCGCCAAGCTCAATGCGCCGCGGCTTTTCATCAAGCGCGATGACTGCACCGGACTTGCCACTGGCGGCAGCAAAACCCGCAAGCTGGAATTTCTGCTGGGCGATGCCCTCAAGCAGGGGGCTGATACCTTGTTAACCCATGGCGCGGTGCAATCCAACCATGTCCGTCAGACAGCCGCTGCAGCGGCCATTGCAGGCTTGCGCTGTGAAGCACTTCTGGAAGAACGTGTGAACAACCCGCCCAATGAATATGAGCATTCAGGCAATGTTTTTCTGGATACCTTGTTCGATGCAACACTCCACCATGTTCCAGGGGGAACAGCGATGGACGCGGCTCTTGAAGACCTGGCCACGCAACTGCGCGCCCAAAACAAGAAGCCCTATGTGATTTCGGGTGGCGGCTCCAACCCACTCGGGTCCTTGGGCTATGTCGATTGCATTCTTGAGTTGCAGAAACAATGCGCCGAAATGGGCCTTCGCAAACCCCATCTTGTGCACGCAACAGGCAGCGCAGGAACCCAGGCTGGCCTGTTGGCTGGCATACATGCGCTGGGTCTGAATTGGCCGGTCACCGGAATCGGTGTTCGAGCCCCGAAGGAAACCCAGGAGACCAGAGTGCATGGCCTTGCCAACCGCACCCTGGAACTGCTGGGTCATTCTCCCGATCTGCCGCGCGCAAAAGTGGTTGCGGATGATGGGTTCATCGGCGCTGGCTACGGACAGCCCACCGAGGGGATGGTTGAGGCGGTGCAGATGTTGGCGCGTAATGAGGGCATCCTGATCGATCCTGTATACACTGGCAAAGGGATGGCGGGCATGATCGCCATGCTTCGTGCAGGCGCTTTTGGCAGCGATGAGGATGTCATATTTGTCCATACGGGGGGTTCGGCCGCGTTATTCGGCTATCGCTGGGCCTTCGGTCAGCCATAAGCCATGGGGCGGTTTTTCAATGAGCGTTGGTGGTCGAGCCTGGATCAGGTTTGACCCGTTGGGTTTCGGTCTTTTCACTTGAGGAGAACATGATGAAAGCTTGGCAGAGGGTATTCAAAGCGATTAATTTTCTGGGCGCGGGCTTGCTGCTTCTGGCAATGCACCAGGCTTCTGCGCAGACGGCTCCGCAGCGTGGCGGCACCCTGGTCATGGTGGTTCAGCCTGAACCACCTACGCTGGCCGCTTACCAGAGCACTGCCGGCCCAATCGGGCAGGTGAGCACCAAGGTATTTGAGGGCCTGCTGGAATACAGCTTCGAGTTGAAGCCGATCCCAAGCCTTGCCAAATCCTGGACGGTCAGTCCGGATGGCAAGACCGTCACTTTCAAGTTGAAGGAGAACGTCAAGTTTCATGACGGCAAGCCCTTCACCAGCGCAGATGTCCAGTTTTCAGTGATGGATGTCCTGAAAAAAGTGCATCCACGTGGCGCCAACACTTTCCGGTCTGTCACCGCCGTCGATACGCCTGATGCGCTCACGGCTGTTTTCAGGCTCAGCGAACCGGCTCCGTACATGCTGATGGCGCTGTCTTCCTATGAATCGCCCATCCTGCCCAAGCATGTCTACGGCAACGGTGATATCGCAAATCACCCCAACGCCAATAATCCGGTAGGCACTGGCCCTTTCAAATTCGGCGAATGGCAAAAAGGCCAATTCATGCGCTTTGACCGGAACCCGGACTATCACAAAGCGGGCATGCCCTACGTCGACCGTATAGTGGCCCGTTTCATTGCTGATGCCGGCACCCGCTCTGCGACCCTGGAGACGCAAGAAGTGCATATGGGCGGCTTCAATGCCGTTCCCCCAGTGGATGTCAAGCGCCTGCAAGGCTTGCCGCACATCGCGGTGACCGCCAAAGGCTATGAAATGCAGGCACCTATCGTGCAGCTGGACTTCAACACCACCAAGCCGCCTTTTGATAATCAAAAAATCCGCCAGGCAGTGGCTTATGCCATTGACCGCAAGTTTGTCATTGACAACGTCTGGTTCGGCTTTGGTAAGGCAGCCACCGGGCCGATTAGCTCCAACTTCAGGGCCAATGGCTTATTTACCGGTGATGTCCGGAACTACAACGTTCCCAATGGCATAGATATGGCCAACAAGCTCCTGGACGAGGCCGGACAGCCGCGTGGCGCCAACGGTGTGCGTTTTGAGATTGTTCACGACATCACCCCTTATGGCGAAGAATGGCGTCGCTTTGGTGAGTATGTCCAGCAGCAGCTTGGCAAAGTGGGCATCAAGGTCACCCTGCGCTATGAAGATGTGCCAACCTGGCTGCGTCGGGTGTATACGAATTACGACTTCCAGCTCACCAACAACTGGATCCAGACCCTGGCTGACCCGGTCATCGGCATGCACAGGCTTTACCATTCCAACTCGATCAAGCCGGGCACTGTATTCGTGAATGATTCACGCTGGAACACCAAGGAAACAGACGAATTGATGAACAAGGCCGCTGTTGAAGTGGATGCCAAAAAACGTGCAGCGCTGTATCACGATCTTCAGAAAAGGATTGTCGAGGCCAGCCCCCTGGTGTTCGTCCACGAGCTCAATTTCGTGACGGTCTATAACAAGAAAGTCAACAACTTCCCGCTCAGCCCGCTCGGTTTGTATTCTTCCTTTGACCAGGTCTGGCTGGCAAAATAAAGCGGGTTATCCACGGAGCAGGCTTTGATCTGGAGAAAAAGCGCGACATTCATCACCTGGCGATTGCTTCAAGCAGTGCCGACCGTGCTGGTGATTGTTGCGCTGAACTTTCTGCTGCTGCAGCTGGCTCCGGGCGATGCGGCCGATGTGCTGGCGGGCGAGGCTGGTTCTGCAACGCCCGAATTCATGGCTCAGCTGCGCCAGAAATTTGGCCTAGACCAACCGGTTGCCATGCAGCTGCTTATCTACATCAAGCAGGTCATGACCCTGGATCTGGGTTACTCCTTTCGCCACGGCATGCCAGTTGCAGACCTGATCCTGTCGCGGCTGGGTCCTTCCATGCTGCTGATGCTGACGGTATTTTTCGTATCGGTTGTTTTTGGCGCTTTCCTTGGCAGCGTGGCTGCCAGAAACCTGAACCGTTGGCAGGATCGGATGATTTCAATCCTGACCGTGCTGGCTTACGCCACCCCGGTGTTCTGGGCGGGCCTGATGCTCATTGTGCTGTTTTCCATCAATCTGGGCTGGTTTCCCACCAGCGGCATGCAGAAGGTGGCCGCTTTTTACGAGGGCAGCGCAAAAGTCGTGGACATAGCGCATCACCTGGTTTTGCCGGCCTTGACCCTGACCCTGTTCTATCTTGCGTTGTACACGCGCCTGATGCGTGCTTCCGTCCTCGAGCAGTACTCGATGGACTATGTGGTCACAGCCCGTGCCAAGGGCTTGACCGAGCGACAAATTGCCCGCCGGCATGTGCTGCGCAACGCCTTGCTGCCGGTGGTGACCATGGCGGGCGTACAGGCCGGCGCATTGCTGGGCGGCGCAGTGGTGGTGGAGACGGTGTTCGCCTGGCCAGGCCTTGGCTTGCTGGCATATGAGGCACTGTTTTCACGCGACCTGAATTTGCTGCTGGGTATCTTTTTCTCATCGACCTGCCTGGTCGTATTGGTCAATCTCTTTGTTGATCTGGGCTACTCCCTGCTAGATCCGCGAATTGAGCTGCGCTGACAGATTGCCGTCCCACCCATGAAACAAGGTCTCAGTCGTTTTTTCCGTAACCTGCCGGCTGTCTTTGGGCTGGTGGTGTTGCTGCTGGTGACGGCCGCAGCCATCTTGGCCGGCTTGTTGTATCCGGGTGATCCGTTTGCCATGGTGGGCAAGCCTTTTCAGCCGCCGCTGAGCGAGTATCCCTTGGGCACCGACATGCTGGGCCGTGATCTGTTGGCTGGAATCCTGCATGGCGCGCGCACCACCTTGCTGGTCGGCGCGCTGGCGACACTCATCGCCACCCTGGTCGGGGTGGCGATTGGGGGGCTGGCTGGTTATTTCGGCGGGTACCTGGATAACTTTTTGATGCGCCTGACGGAATTGTTTCAGACCATCCCCTTTTTCCTGTTTGCCATTCTGCTGGTGGCGGTCATGGGGGCCTCGGTGGGCAGCGTCATCATCGCGATTGCGGTGGTTTCCTGGCCACCCATGGCGCGCCTGGTGCGGGGTGAATTCATGTCCATGCGCAACCGGGAATTTGTGCAGGCTTGCGTGTCGCTCGGGATGGGGCACACCCGGATCATTTTTCTGCATATCCTGCCCAATACCCTGTCATCCATCATCGTCACCGGCTCCCTGATGGTGGCGACCGCCATACTGATTGAATCGGGCCTGTCTTTTCTGGGCCTGTCCGATGCCAATGCCATGAGTTGGGGCTTCATCATTGGCTCTGGACGCACGGTGCTGCGAACAGCATGGTGGATCTGCGCCATGCCAGGCATGGCTATTTTGTTGACCGTGATGTCGATCAACCTGGTGGGTGACGGCCTCAACGATGCGCTCAATCCGCGGCTGAACTCGGCATGAGTGCTCAGCCCCCCCTGTTACAGATCGAGGGTCTGACGATCGATCTTCCGCCACAGGCTGATCGCCGCCACGCGGTGCAAAACCTGAGCCTCACCCTGGAGCGCAACCAGATTCTCTGTATTGTTGGCGAGTCAGGTTCCGGAAAATCCCTCATGTCGCGCGCAGTGCTGGGTCTTTTCCCATCGCGTCATGTGCAGCCCAGTGCTGGGAAAATCATGTTTGATGGTGAAGACATGTTGCGGGTGACCCCCGAGAGAATGAGAGATCTGCGGGGCAACCGAATCTCCATGATATTTCAGGAGCCCATGACAGCCCTCAACCCTGTTCTGAGCATTGGTGCGCAAATTGAAGAAGCCTTGGCTGTTCACCAGCGTGTTGATCG
Source organism: Burkholderiaceae bacterium (assembly GCA_017853735.1). Taxonomy (GTDB): domain Bacteria; phylum Pseudomonadota; class Gammaproteobacteria; order Burkholderiales; family Burkholderiaceae_C; genus Hylemonella. The sequence continues at coordinate 5,841 of JAFMJA010000105.1, forward strand.
CAAGGCCAGGCGCAATCGGGTGATTGACATGCTCAACGCGGTCAACCTGCCCGACCCGGAAAAAATCCTGCAGTCCTATCCGCACCAGCTTTCTGGCGGTCAGCGGCAGCGCGCCATGATCGCCATGGCGCTCATGATGGAGCCCGACATCCTCATTGCTGATGAGCCAACCACTGCGCTGGATGTGACAACTCAGGCACAGATCCTCAAGCTCATCCGCGAGATTCAGCAAAAGCGCGGCATGGGGGTGCTGTTTGTCACCCATGATTTTGGCGTGGTCGCTGAAGTGGCCGACCGTGTTGCGGTCATGCAGCATGGCCATATCGTCGAGCAGGGCTTGGCAGTTGATGTGTTGGATCATCCCCAGCACGCCTACACCCAGGCATTGCTGGGTTCGGTGCCCAGCCTGACACCTGGACCCAAGCGCGACTTCGGTTCGGACAAGGTGATGCTGGCCGTGCAGGGACTCAAGAAAAGCTTCGTCTCTGGTGGTGGCTTTTTTCGTGGAAGTTCCCGCGAGGTCAAGGCACTGGACGCGGTCAACTTTGAGATTCGCCGAGGTGAAACCCTGGGCATCGTGGGCGAGTCTGGCTCGGGCAAATCAACCGTCGCGCGCTGCATCACTCGTTTGCTGGACGCCGATGCGGGCTCGATTCAGGTCGATGGCGTTGACATTGCAGGATTCACCCAGAAAGAACTTCGTCCGATACGGCGTCGGGTACAGATGGTTTTTCAGGATCCCTTTGGTTCACTCAACCCGCGCCGCACGGTCGGCCAGCTGATTGCCGAAGGCCCTATCGTGCACGGCACCGCCGCTGCGATTGCATGGGAGCGCGCCCTTGAGTTGCTCGAGCTGGTTGGGCTTGAGCGGCGCTCTGCCGACCGTTACCCGCATGAATTTTCCGGCGGGCAAAGGCAGCGTATTGGTCTGGCCAGAGCCTTGGCGCTGCAGCCCGATATTCTTGTGGCCGACGAGCCAGTGTCTGCGCTGGATGTCTCGGTGCAGTCCCAGGTTCTGCGCCTTTTGTCGGATATCCGCAAAAAACTCGGCCTGACCGTCCTCTTCATCACCCACGATCTGCGCGTTGCCAGCCAGGTATGTGACTCTGTGGCTGTGATGCTACGCGGTAAGGTCGTTGAATACGGTGCTGTCGCCGATGTGTATGCCAACCCCCAACACCCTTACACCAAGGAGTTGCTGGCGGCCGTCCCCGGGAAAAATTGGAGCCATGGTCGTGAAGGCCTGGTCCTGGCCTAAAGGAAATCATGAACCCTCTGAAAGCACCTGCAACAACAGGATTGGTGCAACTTGGCCGTGATCTGCGCGCCGGTAAGGTCACTTCAACCAGCCTGGTTCAAGCCCGACTGGAGCGAATTCAAGAACTCGAGCCACGGCTTCAGGCCTTTACCCACTTAGATGCTCAGCGAGCCTTGGCGCATGCGCAAGCGATGGATCAGCTGATGTCTTCTGGCGTGGACCTTGGCCCTTTGATGGGAATACCAGTGGCGGTCAAAGACTTGTTCAGTATTAAGGGCACGCCCACCACGGCTGGTAGTCGGGTGGATATTCAAGACCTGGTGCCACCCCCTGGCCGGTTTGTCCAGGCGCTGTTTCGTTCAGGCTGTGTTCTGCTGGGCAAGACCCGCACCACGGAATTTGCGCTTGGCGGCTTCAACCCGAGCCATGTGCTTCCGTGGAACCCGTGCGATGAGAAGGTCAAACGCATGACGGGTGGCTCCAGCCACGGGTCTGCAGTCGCCATGGCCGCTGGCTTGGCGGGTTTTACGGTGGGCTCTGACACAGGTGGGTCGGTGCGTTGGCCTGCTGCGCTGTGTGGGGTGGTGGGCTACAAAGCCAGCGCCACCCACTGGCCAACGGACGGCGTGTTCCCCCTTTCACCCCATATGGACAGCGTGGGGATTTTTACCCAAAGCGTGCAGGATGCGGCTTGCGTCGAAGCTGCGCTTGCCGGTCGAACATTGGCCAGCCCACCTCCTGTCTCAGGCCTGAGGCTGGCCTGGCCGGTGCGCCATTTCATGGAGAACCTGGATGCATCGGTGGCGGCCTGTTTCGAGGCGGCGCTGCAGCGCTTGCGTCAAGCTGGCGCCAAGATTACCGAGATCGATGTACCCGAAGCTGCTGAAATTGATGCAGTTTTCCGCTGCCTGGTACCAGCTGATCTGTTGGCTTTTCTGGGGCGCGAGCGTATCCAACGTTGTGCCGATCAAATCGATCCGGTGGCAGCTTCCCGTCTGGCAGCGGCCAATGACCTGAAGGCAGATGAGTATGTTCGGATGGTTTCTCGCCGAGCGGCATTGGAGCAACTCATGCGTGAACGGTTCGGTGATTTTGATGCCTGGATCTCGCCAACAGTACCGCAAATCCCCCCGCCAATCGACAATTTCAAGGTAGTGAGTGATATCGCCGAATGGAATCGCCTGGCCACCCAAAACACCCGACCAGGAAACCTGTTCAATCAGTGTGGCATCTCCATTCCGATTCACCATCTCGGCGCTGACCTGCCGGTTGGACTGCAGCTCTGTGCCCCGTCATCCTGTGATGCCGAGTTGCTGCAGGCTGCCATGGCGCTTGAGGCATTGCTCGGGCCAGCAGCCAACGCCTGACTCCCAAGGCGCCGCGCCTGCGGCCCAGTCTTTAATCCGTTACAGTGCTGTTTGTCATGACAGCAGTTGCCACCCACAAATTTACAGTTGCAGTGGTCATGCGCAAGGAGCGCATCGA
>JAFMJA010000106.1 GCA_017853735.1 Burkholderiaceae bacterium
CGGAAGACGCCAAAACGTGTCTCTGGAATCGGCGCATTCAGGGCGGCGGACAAACCCAGAGCCAGGACCCGGCGGGTATCGACAGGATCGATCACCCCATCGTCCCAGAGACGGGCACTTGAATAATAGGCATGCGACTGGTGCTCGAACTGCTCCAGGATAGGCCGCTTGATGGCCTCTTCCTCTTCGGTGCTGAGCGACTTGCCCTTGGCAGCCAGCGCATCCTTGCGCACCGTGGCCAGCACGGCGGCAGCCTGCTCGCCACCCATGACACAGATGCGCGCATTGGGCCACATCCACAAAAAGCGCGGGCTGTAGGCGCGGCCGCACATGCCGTAATTGCCAGCGCCGTAACTGCCGCCGATGATCACGGTGAACTTGGGCACCTGCACTGTGGCCACCGCGGTCACCATCTTGGCACCGTGTCGGGCAATGCCCTCGTTTTCGTATTTCTTGCCGACCATGAAGCCGGTGATGTTCTGCAGGAAGACCAGTGGCACCTTGCGCTGACCGCATAGCTCAATGAAGTGGGCACCCTTTTGTGCCGATTCGGAAAACAAGATGCCGTTGTTGGCCACAATGCCTACCGGCATGCCCTCGATATGGGCAAAGCCGCACACCAGGGTGCTGCCAAAGCGGGCTTTGAATTCATGCAGTTCGGAGTCATCCACAATGCGCGCGATCACCTCGCGCACATCAAAGGACTTGCGGGTATCGACCGGTATCACCCCATAGAGTTCCTGCGGATCATGGCGCGGCGGTAGGGCCGGGCGCAGTGCGGGTGGCTGCGGTTTTTGGCGATTCAGCATCGCTACCGCCTGGCGGGCAATGGCCAGCGCATGCAGGTCATCCTGTGCCAGATGGTCGGCCACGCCAGAAAGACGGGTGTGCACATCGCCGCCGCCCAGGTCTTCTGCGCTCACCACCTCGCCGATGGCCGCCTTCACCAGGGGCGGGCCGCCCAGAAAAATCGTTCCCTGATTTTTCACAATGATGGTCTCATCGCTCATGGCCGGCATATAGGCCCCGCCCGCAGTGCACGAACCCATGACCACCGCGATCTGCGCGATGCCTTGCGCGCTCATATTGGCCTGGTTGAAAAAGATGCGGCCGAAATGCTCGCGGTCGGGGAACACCTCATCCTGGTTGGGCAGATTGGCCCCGCCGGAGTCGACCAGGTAAATGCAGGGCAAGCGGTTCTGTTGCGCGATCTCCTGCGCGCGCAAATGCTTTTTCACCGTCATCGGGTAGTAGGTGCCGCCCTTGACCGTGGCGTCATTACAGACAATCATGCAGTCGATGCCACTGACCCGGCCAATGCCAGCGATCAGGCCTGCGCAAGGCGCCTCATGGCGGTACATCTGGAATGCCGCCAAAGGACTGAGTTCAAGAAAAGGGGTACCGGGGTCGAGCAGGCGCTCTATCCGCTCTCGTGGCAGCAACTTTCCCCGACCGGTGTGCCGGGCCCGCGCCGCTTCACCACCACCCAAGGCCATGTGTTCCACTTGACGCCGCAAGTCGTCGACCAGGGCACGCATGGCTTCTGCATTGGCCAGAAAATCGGCCGAGCGAGGACTGAGCTGGGTTTTCAGAACAGGCATGGGCAGCGCCTTCTGCATTGACGTTTACGTAAACGTCAATTGTGGCAGATTTCAGCTCAGGATCGCCTGCAGATTGGCCATGTCGCTGAACACTTCGGCCACGCCAGCCGCACGAAAGGCCGCGTCATCACCCTGGGGCACATAGGCAAACACGGTGGCCCCGGCCGCCAGCCCCGCGGCCACGCCGGTCAGCGAATCCTCCACCACGGCACACCGGCGGGGATTGACGGCCAGGCCCTCGGCTGCGGCCAGGTACACATCCGGGTGTGGCTTGGAACGGGGCAGCTCATGACCGCTGTAGATGCGGCCATGGAAATAGTCGTACAGGCCCACCTTGCGCAACTGCAACTCCAGCTTGGGCCGATCGGCGCCAGAGGCACAGGCGATGCGTGCATCCAGCCGCGCATGGACATCGTGAACCGCTTGCAGGGCATTGGCCACAATCGTCAACTCGGCCGAAAGCGCCTGGTTGCGCCGCTCGCGAAACCAGGCCAGCCAGTCCTCGGTCAGGGGCTTGCCGGTTTCGCGCTCAATGCGCTCTCGCTCATCGCGCACCATCTTGCCCACGAAAATGCGCAGACATTCCTGCTCCTGCAACACCCAGCCCTGCTCGGCCAGCATGTCACGCAAAACCCGGTTGGTGATCGGCTCGGAGTCGACCAGCACGCCATCACAATCAAACAGTACCGCATCAAATCTCATCGCCAATCCCCATCCAGGTAATACCAGCGCATCACATCACCGTCTGCCTGGCGCACAAAGCGGCTTCGCTCATGCAGGCGTACCGCACGCCCTGTTGAGTCGCGCTGTCGGGCGACGAATTCGACTTCGGCATGGCAGTCATCCAGCTGATGATGGTCGCGTACTTCCAGCCCGAGCCACTTGACGCCCGCATCAAAGCGCACGCCAGATGGACGCCGACTCGAATGCCAAGTCGCCAGCAGATAGTCCTCGCGCTGCATCACAAAAGCCGAGTAACGTGAGCGCATCAGAGCTTCTGCATCCGGTGCTGGGTGCTTGGCATGCTGGTGGTGGTAAAGGCCACAGCACGCTTCGTACGGCAGAACCTGGCGGTCCGGCCCGCGCCGGCCGCAGGGGCATGTCGCCAAGATCAATTCCCCTTTTTGGCTTTGCGCTGCTCGAGGGTTTCAGTGGGTCCGCCCTGTTTGACCCAGGCCGAATATCCGCCCTCGATATGCGACACATTGGACATGCCCATGTCCTGCAGGGTCTTGGCCGCCAGCGCACTGCGCCAACCAGCAGCGCAGAACAGAATAAAGTGTTTACGCTCATCGGCCCACATGGGCTTGTGATACGGAGAATCGGGGTCGACCCAGAATTCCAGCATGCAGCGTGGCGCATGCGCGCTGCCAACAATGGTGCCATCCTTCAACTCGCGCACATCGCGAATATCCACAATCTGGGTATGAGGGTCATTGAGCATGGCCTGCACCTCCGCGACAGTGCGGGTGTGAACCTGGTCCATGGCCTCAGCCACAAGGGCCTTGTACCCTCTGGTGATAGGCATGCAATCTCTCCTGAATGACGCGGCGTGAGAATTCTCTCATGGACTACCCGCAGTGGCGCTCGACTGCATTGCCGGATTGATGCCTGAAATGGGCGTTTGAAGGGTGCTATTTTCTCCAGAAGTTCCCGGTGAACAGCACCAGCACAGAAAGCAATTCCAGCCGACCCAGCAACATGGCCAGTGTCAGCACCCAGGTCTGGAAACTGGTGAGCCAGCCGTAATTGCTGGCAGGCCCCACCTCGCCCAGTCCCGGCCCGATGTTGTTGACCGTCGCCACCACAGCGGAAAACGCGGTCACGATGTCCATGCCCGTAAACAGCAGCACCATGGTCAACCCCATGGTGGTGGCGCCATAGATCAGCATGAACCCCAACACCGCCATCAGCACTGGCGCAGGAACCACCGCACCGCCCAGGGTTACCGGGTTGACCACGCGCGGGTGAATGATGCGCACCATTTCACGCCGGGCCTGCTTGACCAGCAAGACCATGCGCACCATCTTGATGCCACCGCCAGTAGAGCCGGCACAGGACACGAAGCAGCCCAGGAACATCAGCAGGACCGATGCAAACACCGGCCATTGGGAATAGTCGGTCGCTGCATAGCCGGTGGTGGTGGCCAGCGACAGGACATGGAATGCGCCGGCACGCAAGGCGCGGGGGACATCCTCATACACCCCATGCACCAGCAACAGGCCTGTCAGGAGCAAGGTTGCCGCCACCAGCACTGCCACATAGACCCGAACCTCGCGGTCGCGCACCAAAGGCTGCAGGGATCGACTGCGCAAGACAACGAAATAACGCACGAAGCTGACCCCGGCCAGTGCCATGAAGACAGTTGCCACCAATTCAATCTGGGTCGAATCGAAGTGACCCAGGCTGGCGTCACGCGATGAAAATCCGCCCAGCCCCATGGTGGTGCACATGTGCATGAAGGCATCGGCCCAGCCCATGCCGGCCCAGCGGTAAGCCAGCAGACAGGCACCGGCAAAGAGAAAGTACACGCCCCACAGGCCGCGGGCGGTTTCAGCAATACGCGGGGTGAACTTGGCGTCCTTCATGGGGCCGGGAGTTTCCGCCTTGTAGAGCTGCATGCCACCCAGGCCGAGCATGGGCAGCACCGCCACGACCAGCAGCATGATCCCCATGCCCCCAATGAGTTGCAGGAAGCAGCGCCAGATATTGACCGAGACCGGCAGCGTGTCCAGCCCGGACAGCGCAGTTGCCCCGGTGGCGGTCAGCGCGCTCATCGCCTCGAAGTAGGCGCGCGTCCAGGTGATGTCAGGCACCGTGAATAGCAGCGGTACGGCGGAATAGGCCGGCAAGATCAGCCAGACCAGGTTGACCAGCAGGAAGCCATCGCGCGGCATCAGCTCGCGCCGGTGCCAGCGTGTCAGCCACCACAGCAGCAGGCCACTGCCCAGCGTGAATGCCAGACAGGCCAGCCAGACCTGGCGCAAGGGCTGCGCATCCTCGCCCCAGGCCCAGGCCAGCGGCACAAGAAAGCTTGCTGCAAAGGCAATCAGCACACGCGCCATGACAGAAAGCGCAGGAAACAGGATGTTGACCATCAGCCGAAAAAGGTGGCGCCCACCTGGAAAAGTTTTTCCACCTGTCGTACCGAGCGCTTATCGGGAATGAAGATGATGATGTGGTCGTTGCTCTGGATCACGGTATCGTGGTGCGGCATCATGACCTGGGAATCGCGTCCTTCGCCGCGCACGATGGCGCCAATGCGCGCGCCCTCGGGTAGCAAGATTTCCCCGGCCCGGCGCCCCACCAGACGCGATGTCTTGGCATCACCACGCGCAATGCCTTCCAGCGCCTCGGCCGCGCCGCGCCGCAGGCTATGCACGGCGACCACATCGCCACGGCGGATGTCGGCCAGCAATTCGCCGATGACCGTCTGCGCGGGCGAGAACGCGATGTCGATGGTGCTGCCCTGGAGCATGTCGGCATAAGCGCGCCGGTTGATCAGCGCCATCACGCGGCGGGCGCCCAGCCGCTTGGCCAGCATGGACGACATGATGTTGTCTTCGTCATCGCTGGTCAGGGCAATGAACAGGTCCATGTCGCCCACGTTTTCCTCCAGCAGCAGGTCCTCGTCGGCGCCGCTTCCCTGCAGCACCAGTGTGCGGGTTGGCAACTGGCCAGCCAGGTATTCGCAGCGCTTGCGGTTGGACTCGATGATCTTCACATCGCACAGACCATCCAAGCTGCGCGCCAACCGCAAGCCGACCCGGCCGCCGCCAGCAATCATGACCCGTTGCACCGGCTTGTCGATGTTGTGCACGCCGGCCAATACCTGGCGGATCTGGCGCTCATCGGCCAGCACAAATACCTCGTCACCCGGCAAAATACGGGTGTTCGGTGCCGTATCCATCTCGCTGTCCAGCCGATACAGCGCCACCACCCGCATTTCGACATCAGGCATCAGCTCGCGAATCTCGCCAATGGTGCGGCCGACCAGCAGGCCACCAACAGCCGCACGCACCACAATCAGGCAAGCCCGTCCCTCGGAAAACTCCACCACCTGCAATGCCTCTGGATAGGCAATCAGTTGCCGGATGTGGCGCGTGACCGATTCTTCCGGACAGATCACCCGGTCCACGGCGAACCCTCCCTTGTCCAGCAGCGCATCACCCTCCTTGAATTCGGGTGAACGCAGGCGGGCAATCGTGGTGGGCACGTTGAAGACATCGTGTGCCACTTTGCACACCACCAGATTGGCCTCGTCGGCGGCGGCGCAGGCAATCACCATGTCGGCATCCCGTATGCCAGCCTCCAGGAGCACCGAAGGCTGGATGCCGTTGCCGACCACGCCACGCAGATCAAGGCGCTCCTCGAGTTCTCTCAGGCGCTCCGGGTCCTGGTCGATCAGCGTGATGTCGTTTTGCTCGGACACCAGGCTCTCGGCCACGCTCTCACCAACCGTACCTGCACCCAGAATGATGATGTTCATGAAAAACCGCAACCCTCACGACAATTCAATAGCCCTCGAAGCGACGCCCGTCAAGCCGAAAGAAGCGACCCGAGTCCTGCCGGCCCAAGCTGCCCAGCGTGCGCCGCATGGCCGACACGCTGTCTTCAGCCGACAAGGCCGCCGCCGCCCCACCCATGTCAGTTTGCACCCAGCCAGGCGATAGCGTGACCATGGTCGCACCAGGATAGTCGTGGTGGGCAGCGGCCACCGCCATATTGAGTGCGGCCTTGCTCACCCGGTAAGTCCAGCAGTTGCTGGCAGCCACGCTGCCAATATGGCCCATATCGCTGCTGATGAAGGCAAACTTGCCGCCCTTGCCATGCGCAGCCGCCTGCACCCGCGGTGCCACCTGCGGAATCAACTGCATCGCTCCGAGCACATTGGTGTGCATCAAGTGGTCAAAGGCCTGCTGGGTGGGAGGCGTGTCGGCGCTTTCCCGGGTGATCACCCCGGCCACATACAAGGCGATGTCGATCGCCTCGCCGTCCAGTCGCCAGGCCAGGCTACTGACGCTGGCCGGATCGGCCACATCCAGCTCAAAGGCCTCGGCACCGCTGGCACGCAGTGCCTGCAAGGAGGCTGCGTCACGCGCGGTGGCCAGCACCCGCGCGCCCTTGGCGAGATACTGGCGCACAAACTCGCGGCCGATGCCCCGCGAGGCGCCCAGAACCAGAACGGTGATCAGAGCATCTCCAGCGCCACGGCGGTTCCTTCGCCGCCGCCAATGCACAAGGTGGCCAGGCCCCGCTTGAGGCCACGCGCCTGCAAGGCATGCATCAGGGTCACCATGATGCGGGCGCCCGAAGCGCCAATCGGGTGGCCCAGGGCACAGGCACCACCGTTGACATTCAGGATCTCGTGGGCCACGCCCAGTTCCTTCATCAGCGCCATCGGCACCACCGCGAAGGCCTCATTCACTTCCCACAGCTGTACATCCTTCACGCTCCAGCCGGCTTTGGCCAAGGCTTTCTGGGTCGCGCCCACCGGCGCGGTGGTGAACCACTCGGGCTCCTGCGCATGCATGGCATGGGCCACGATACGGGCCAGCGGCTTGCAGCCCAGCTTGGCCGCAGTCGAGGCACGCATCATCACCAGGGCAGCCGCGCCGTCATTGATCGATGAGCTGCTGGCCGCGGTGATGGTGCCGTCTTTTTTGAATGCCGGGCGCAAGGCCGGTATTTTGTCCAGCTTCGCTTTGAGCGGACCCTCATCGATTGAGATGACGGTTTCACCCGCGCGGCTTTTGACCGTCACCGGTGCAATCTCGGCCTGAAAAGCGCCGCTTTGAGCAGCAGTCTGGGCACGTTTGACACTCGTCATCGCAAAATCATCTTGCTGCTGGCGGTTGAACTGGTACTTGGCCGCGCAGTCCTCGCCAAAGGTACCCATGGAACGTCCCGCCTCGTAAGCATCTTCCAGCCCGTCGAGCATCATGTGGTCGTACAGCTTGTCGTGCCCCATGCGGTAGCCACCGCGGCCCTTGAGCATCAGGTAGGGGGCGTTGGTCATGCTTTCCATGCCGCCGGCCACGACCACCTCGCAGCTGCCTGCGCTCAGCATGTCGTGGGCGAACATGGCCGCGCGCATGCCCGAGCCGCACATCTTGGACAAAGTGACCGCGCCCGCGCCCTTGGGCAGGCCGGCCTTGAAGGCGGCCTGGCGTGCCGGTGCCTGGCCCTGGCCGGCCATCAGGCAGTTGCCCATCAGTACCTCGTCCACTTTGTCAGGTGCAAGGCCAGCGCGTTGCATGGCGGCTTGGATCGCCACCCCACCCAGATCATGGGCCGACAAGGAAGAGAAATCCCCCTGAAAAGCCCCCATAGGGGTACGGGCGGCGCCGACGATGACGATGGGATCGGACATGAAACAACTCCTTAGCTAAGTATTGATCGCAGATTGCGAGTTCCTTATAAAGCGGCTGTGCCAGACCTCTGGCACAGCGGTAGGCCAGCCAGTGGGCGCCGAGTCAAATTCAGGACTTGCTGATCGGGATGTAGATCTCGCCGCCGGCCTTTTTGAACTCTTCGGACATGGTCTCCATGCCGGCGGCCAGGGCTGCATCCTCGCTCACCCCCTGAGTTTTGGCAAAGTCGCGCACCTCCTGGGTGATCTTCATCGAGCAGAACTTCGGGCCGCACATGGAGCAGAAGTGCGCCACCTTGGCCGAATCCTTGGGCAGCGTCTCGTCGTGGAATTTCTGCGCGGTGTCCGGATCCAGCGAGAGATTGAACTGGTCCATCCAGCGGAACTCAAAGCGCGCCTTGGACAAGGCGTCATCACGTGCCCGTGAGCCCGGGTGTCCCTTGGCCACATCGGCCGCATGGGCGGCAATCTTGTAGGTGATGATGCCGGTCTTCACATCTTCGCGGTCCGGCAGGCCCAGGT
>JAFMJA010000107.1 GCA_017853735.1 Burkholderiaceae bacterium
AAAACGGCATTCCAGCCTACGCCTACTCCACCGAATTGCCGGTGGAGGTGCTGGGTGCCAAATACCAGTGGGCTCGGGCGGCCGGACTGCTTTAGCAATAATCCGCTTCTTCAACCCTTGCACTTTGTAAAGCAGCCCAGCTGGATGAGCTGGTGCAAGCTATCCACCTGAGCTGATTGAGCGTATGCTGTTGCAGCCATGGTCACTCTCCCTGCAAAGCCAGCACCCGAGACGGTTGGTCACCCACCAGCAAACCTGCCAAGACCAGACAGCGAGGTCATCTTCAGTGCCCTCAATCTGGGTAAAACCTATCAGATGGGGGAGCAGGCGATCCACGCCTTGCAGGATGTCAACCTCAGTATCACACGGGGAGAATTCATCGTACTGCTGGGCCCCTCTGGCAGTGGCAAATCCACCTTGTTGAATATCCTGGGCGGGCTTGACCGGCCCAGCCAAGGCAGCGCCCGCTTTGAAGAGCACGAGTTGACTGGCGCAAGTGACAACGAACTGACCCGCTACCGGCGTGAACATGTGGGCTTTGTTTTCCAGTTCTACAACCTGATACCCAGCCTGACTGCGCAAGAAAATGTGGAATTGGTCACCGATATCGTTGCCCATCCCATGTCGGCGCAAGAGGCGCTGGACATGGTGGGCCTGGGTGAACGCTTGCAACACTTTCCGGCCCAGTTATCTGGCGGCGAGCAGCAACGGGTGGCCATTGCACGCGCCATCGTCAAGCGACCGGAGGTGCTTTTGTGCGATGAGCCAACTGGCGCACTGGATTACGCGACCGGGAAGTTGGTGCTGGAGGTCATCGCTCGCATCAACCGCGAACTTGGAACCACCGCCATTGTGATCACCCACAACGCCGCAATTGCCGGCATGGCCGATCGGGTGCTGCATCTCAGCGGCGGCCGCATCCAGCGCGAAGAACGCAACGCCCACAAGCTCAGCCCTGGCGAACTTTCCTGGTAAAGATTCCATGAAAGCCCTGGACCGCAAGCTGCTGCGCGACCTGCGCCTGATGTGGAACCAGGCACTCACCATTGCCCTGGTGGTAGCCAGCGGCGTGGCGGGATTTGTCACCAGTTTTTCAGCCTACGATGCCTTGTCATGGTCACGAGACATTTACTATGCCGAGGCACGCTTTGCCGATGTGTTTGCCCGGCTCAAACGCGCACCCCTTTCCCTGGAGCGGGAACTCGAAAAATTGCCTGGCGCAGCCCATGTACAGACCACCGTGGAGCAGGTGGTTCAGGTCGATATTCCTGGTGTCTCTGACCCGATCATCGGTCGTCTGATTGGCCTGGAGTCAAAGCAGCAGCTCGGCCTGAACCAGGTCCATTTGCGCTCGGGTCACTGGCCCGAGGCCAGCCACATGGGAGAGCTGCAGGTACTGGTCTCCGAAGGGTTTGCCATGGCCCGTCAGCTCAAACTGGGCGATCGCTTACAGGCGCTCATCAATGGCAAACGCGAGACCTTGCAGATTGTGGGCATTGCGCTCTCACCTGAATACATCTTTGCTGGCCTGGCTGGCTCGCCGGACCTGCGCGGATTTGGAGTGTTTTGGCTCAACCGTCAAGCTCTGGCTTCGGCATTTGACATGGAGGGTGCTTTCAATCAGGTGGCAATCCGTCTGGCACCTGGTGCCCGCGAAGCGCAATTGATCGATGCCTTGGATCGGGTGCTGGCGCCCTACGGTGGAATCAGCGCACATGGACGGGATACCCAGATGTCGCATATGCTGCTCAATTCGGAAATCCAGGAGCAGCGTGTACTGGGCACGGTACTGCCCGGTATTTTTCTTGCCGTCGCAGCTTTCTTGCTGCATGTGGTGCTGAGCCGGCAGATCGCCACCCAGCGTGAACAGATCGCCGCCCTCAAGGCCTTGGGGTATGACAACCCGCAGATTGGCAAGCACTATTTTGAATTTGTCCTGCTGATCGTCGCGCTGGGCTTGCTGATCGGACTGGCGGGGGGTGCCTGGCTGGGCCACTGGTTCACCGGCATCTATGCGGACTTTTTCCGCTTTCCAGAGTTGCGCTACCGGGTACGGCCTGAACTGATACTGGTGGCTACAGGCGCCACCATCCTGACCGCCGTACTGGCCACCTGGCGCGCCATCATGCGGACGGTCTCGCTCGCACCCGCCGAGGCCATGCACCCCCCTGCCCCAGCGGCATATCGGCCAAGTTTCATTGAAACCCGCGGTCTACGCCACTGGTTTTCCCCAGCTGCACGCATGATGCTGCGCACCATGCAGCGGCGCGCCATGAACACAGCCCTGACCGTACTGGGTATTGCCATCTCCATGGCTATTGTGATCACAGGCTCGTTCTGGCGCGACACCATCGACCTGATGCTGGGCACCCAGTTTCAACGGGTATTGCGCGGCGATGTGAATATCAGCCTGGTCGAGGCCACTGGCGATCAGGTCAGACAGGAGGCTGCCCGCCTGCCTCATGTGACCGCAGTGGAAGCCGCGCGTTCTGTGCCGGTGCGTCTTGTCCACGGCCATCGTGAATGGCGCGGTTCGGTGCAGGGGCGGGCGCAGGAACCGGCTCTCCATCGGATTGTCGATGTGCAACAACAAAGCCACCAGCCACCTGCCAACGGCTTACTGCTGACAGACCGGCTGGCCGCGCGCTTGGGCGTGAAGCCTGGTGACAAACTGCGGGTGGAGGTGCTGGAGGGTGAACAGCAGGTTTTAGAACTGCCCGTGACAGGTACCTTGGTGGAAATGATGGGCATGAATGCGTACATCGAACGCCGCGCGCTCAACCGCTTGCTGGGAGAGGGAGATCTGGTCAACCAGCTCACCCTGGCGGTCGAGCGTGGTCATGAGCCAGAGTTATTAACCCATCTCAAGACCCTGCCCAAGGTGGCAGCCGCCTTCAGCAAAGGTGTGATGCTGCGCAATGTGGAAGAAGTTTCAGCGCGCAATGTGCTGGTGTTCAGCGCCATGCTGACACTCTTCGCAGTCATTATTGCGGTGGGTGTGGTCTACAACCACGCCCGCATCGCTCTGTCCGAGCGCGCCTGGGAATTGGCCAGTCTGCGCGTGCTGGGTTTTTCCCGGGCCGAAGTCTCGACCTTGCTGCTGGGTGAGCTGGCACTGGAGATCGTGCTGGCCATGCCCTTGGGCATGGCTGGCGGCTGGCTGCTCTCCAATCTGATTGTCGAGCTGATCAAGACCGACGAATTTTTCTTTCCGCTGGTGATCCTGCCAGCCACCTACGCCTATGCCGCCCTGTGTGTGGTGATTGCCGGTGTGGCCAGCGCCATGATCGTGCGTCGACGGATCGACCGGCTGGATTTGGTAGCGGTGCTCAAGACACGCGAATAGAGGGACAATGTGGCTGCAGTGATGGAATCACCATGAAAAGCAGACTCTGGATCATCTTGGGCATTGCCGCGGGCCTGGCCCTGCTGACCTGGGCTTTGTGGCCCGCAGCCTTGCAGGTTGAGACAGGCCGGGTATCGCAAGGCCGCTTCGAGCGCAGCGTCCAGGAAGATGGCAAGACACGCTTGCGCGACCGCTATCTGGTCTCTGCCCCGCTGACTGGCCAGTTGGAACGGGTCACATTGCAGCAGGGCGATACCGTGGAGCGCGATCAGGTCCTGGCTAGCTTGAGGCCGGCCCTGCCCGATTTGCTCAACGAGCGCAGCCGGCAAGAACAGCGTGAGCGTATTGGCGCTCTGGAAGCCTTGCTCGCCAGGGCGCAGACCCAGGTCGAGCGCGCCCAGGCGGCGCTGGAGAAGACGCGAGCCGATCTGCGTCGCAGCGAAACCCTGACCCGCCAGGGTTTTCTCTCGCCCACACAGAATGAAACCGAACGGCTCAATCTGCGTCTGCGGGAGAAAGAGCTGGAAGGCGCAGAGCAGGAGGCGCATGCGGCGCGCCATCAGCTGGACCAGTCGCGCATTGCCATCCGCCAATTTGCCTCAGGCGCTGGGCAAGCCAGCGCGCGCAGCTGGCTGATCCGTTCTCCGATCGGCGGCAAGGTACTCAAGATTCACCAGCAAAGCGAGGGCCGGGTCCAGGCAGGCGCGCCTCTCATGGAGTTGGGCGATCCAAGCCGCCTGGAAGTGGTGGTGGACCTGCTCACTGAGGATGCGGCCCAGATTCGTCCGGGCACGCCTGCCCAGTTGAGCAACTGGGGCGGACCGGATGTCCTGCAGGCCGTCGTGCGCCTGATCGAGCCCGCTGCGTTCACCAAGGTTTCTGCCCTGGGGGTGGAAGAGCAACGGGTGCATGTGGTGCTGGACATCAGCACCGATCTGCAATACTGGCGCAGCCTGGGTGATGGCTACAAAGTCGATGTGCGCCTGCAGGTGCAGGCGGTGGAGCAAGCGCTCAAGGTTCCGGTCAGCGCCCTCTTTCCCAGCGGCACCCGCTCTGCTTTGTTTGCGGTGGAGCTAGGGCGCGCCCATCTGCGCCAGGTCGAGGTGCTTGCACGCAATGGCGAGGAGGCCCTGATCAAGAGCAGCCTGGGTGTCGGTAGCGAAGTAGTGATCTACCCACCGGCCAAACTCAAGGATGGCCAACGGGTCCGCCAATTGAAAGCTCGGTAAAAAATGTACGGCTATCTGGTTGCCCTGGCCTGGCTCTATGTGGCCGTCATGATGGCTGCTGCCGAAGCAGCCAGCCCAGTGGGCAGTCTGTTGGGAGCCCTGATCACCCTGGTACTCTACGGCATCGCGCCGGTGGCTCTGGTGATGTATATCCTGACCACCCCCGCGCGCAAGCGGGCACTGCGGTCCAGGCAAGATTCTGCTTCCAGCCCCCCCTCAGCGGGCCAGCCAGATACAGGCAGCCATTCGGCCGCTGATTCGATCGCGCCGGTGCGAAAAGAACCGTGAGGGGTTGTGCACCGTGCACCAATCCTTGCTGCCATCATTGCCAAAAATATTGCGCAGGCCCAGTTTGCCCAGGCGCAGACGGGCCAATTGGGCCAGATCTGCCAGCCATTTGCCATCTCGGTCAGTGGGCTGAAAGCAGATCGCCGCGTTGGGGTCGCTGTCCACAAAGATGGCGCGCACCTCACTGCCGACCTCGAAGGCTTGCGGCCCGATCCCGGGGCCAATCCAGGCCAGAAGCGCCTCAGTCGATGTGTTGCCTGTTGCCAGCACCTGATCGACCAGGCTTTCCAGCACCCCACGACCCTGCAATCCAGCCAGCCCGCGCCAACCCGCGTGGGCTGCTGCGACAAAGCTGCCTGATCGATCGGTGAACAGAATCGGCAGACAGTCGGCCACCAGGATGGTGCAGGCCAGCCCGGCAGCACGGGTCAGGCTGGCATCGGCGGGCAAGCCATCAGCCTGTTCGAGCGCCAGCGGCTGCACCTCCACCCCGTGCAACTGTGACAAAAAAACAGGCCGGGCGACCAGAGAATCCCTGAGAGCCTGCCGGTTGCGCTGCACTGCTTCTGGATCGTCGCCGACATGATCCCCCAAATTAAAGCTGTCGAAGGGGGACTTGGATACACCTCCCTGGCGTGTGGTGCAGATCGCCTGTACCCAAGGCGGGGCTGGCCATTGGGGTTGCAGCCAGGCGTCATGCATGTCCGTCGGTCAAATGCGGCTCAGGGTTGAAAGTCCGGGCAATTGGCGGGCTGGGCCTGTTGGAATGCCGGTAATTGCATACACGCCTCAAAAGCAGCCATGGTCAGCGGCAGGCCGCTCAGATCGCAGTCAAAGCGCTGTGCATTAAAGATCTGAGGCACCAGACAACAATCGGCCATGGTGGGAGAATCGCCAAAGCAGAAGCGTGAGGCAGCCAGACCGGCCTGGCGACGCTGCTGGTTCAACTGGATCAGCTGCCGCTCAAAACCTTCAAGTCCATCACGAATCCAATGGCAGTACCAGCGGTTTTTCGCCTCTTCGTCTAGCTTGAGTACATTGCTGAGATATTTCAGCACGCGTAGATTATTGACTGGATGAATTTCGCAGGCCACCGTCTGCGCCAGCCCGCGCACCTGGGCGCGTCCCAAGGCATCGGCAGGCAACAAGGCGGGATCAGGAAAAGTCTCATCCAGGTATTCGATGATCGCCATGGACTGGGATAGACGCACATCATCCACTTCCAGCAGGGGTACCAGTCGATCTGCTGAAAGAGCAGCATATTCGGGCAGTCTGTGCTCGCCACGCGCCAGATGGATTGCCAGGTATTCATAGTCCAGGCCCTTGAGCGCCATGGCAATACGCACCCGAAAGGAGGCCGAGGAGCGGTAGTAGTTATGCAGTTTCATGCACATTAGGATATACCGGATTTCTTGGCCAGGGCGTTAGACTTGGAGTTTTACCCTATCTCCTGGAGTCGAATTTATGGTTCTTGAACTCGCTGATATCCGGATCCATCCGGGCCAACAAGCCGCTTTTGATGAAGCCATCCAGCGCGGCGTCAACACCGTGATCAGCAAAGCCAAGGGCTATCGCGGCTTCAAGGTCAATCAGGGCATCGAAAGCCCTGAGCGCTATTTGCTGATGATCTTCTGGGAAACCCTGGAAGACCACACCCAGCATTTCCGCCAGTCTCCGGCATTTGCCGAATGGCGCGCCATTGTGGGATCTTTTTTTGCAGCGCCGCCCACTGTCGAGCATTTCAATCTTCTGGCCAAGTCAGCCTGAAGCCTGACTTATAGTCAGGCTTCTCCGCCACGACTGGAGCCCTCGATGAACGCCCCGCCCTCTGAAGCCGAAAGTCTGGCCCATGAGCGTCAGCAGCTCTACCGGGATATGTCCCCGCTGCACCTGACGCCTTTGTGGGAAGTTTTGCATGCCCTGGTGCCGCCCCAGCCCAACTCTCCCTGCGTTTCAACCCTGTGGCGCTACGAGCAGGTTCGCCCTTTCCTGCAGCGGGCAGGCGAATTGATCAGCGCCGAAGAGGCGGTGCGCCGGGTGCTGATTTTGGAAAACCCAGGATTACCGGGCAAATCTGCGATCACCCAATCGCTGTATGCGGGTTTGCAGCTGATCCTGCCCGGTGAGGTGGCGCCCAGCCATCGCCATACCCAGAGCGCGTTGCGCTTCATTGTTGAAGGCACCGGGGCCTACACCGCGGTGGATGGCGAGCGCACCCTGATGCATCCGGGCGACTTCATCATCACACCCAGCTGGACCTGGCATGACCATGGCAATGAAGTCAACGAGCCAGTGGTCTGGCTCGACGGTCTGGATATTCCCATGGTCAGTTTCTTCGACGCGGGCTTTGCTGAAAATGGTGCTGCCATCTCCCAGCCCGTCACCCGCAATGAGGGCAGTAGCTACGCCAACTTTGGCCACAATATGGCGCCGGTTCGAAGCAGCTCGCCCTTTGGTCAGTCCTCCCCGATCTTCAACTACCCCTATGCACGCAGCCGTGAAGCCCTGCATCAGCTCGAAGCTCATAGTCCGGTAGATCCCTGGGACGGATTCAAGTTGCGTTATATCAACCCGCTGAGTGGAGGGGCGCCAATGCCCACCATCCAACCCTTCTTGCAACGTCTGCCCTCCGGCTTTGAGGGCAAAGCCTGGCGCCAGACGGATGGAGCTGTCTATAGCGTGGTGGAAGGCTCTGGAACCGCAGAGGTGACTGGGACAACGGGTACGGTACGATTCCACTTCAACCCGCGCGACCATTTTGTCGTGCCATCTTGGCAAACCCTGCGCTTGCATTCTGCCCAGGGTTGTGTGCTGTTTAGTTTTTCTGATCGTCCCGCACATCAGGCGCTGGGCATTCACCGGGAAGAAAGAATTTCATGAGTTACGTCATCAGCCCGCCCGCCACTGTTTCGGTTCCTGTAACAGGCAGCCAGCAGCGCTTTCCGGTAGGGCGCATCTATTGCGTGGGCCGCAATTACGTCGCCCATGCCCAGGAAATGGGCTTGTCGGCTGAAGAGCGATGTACAAGTTGTTGAAGTTGCTGGCTAAGTTTTGTGCCATTCTGGCTGGCGTGCTGCTGACCGTCATCACCCTGATCACCTGTGTCAGCGTGATTGGGCGCAATACCACTGGATCTACCCTGGTGGGTGACTTCGAGCTCACAGCTGTGGCAGCGGGTGCAGCCATTGCACTGTTTTTGCCCTGGTGCCAGATTAAACGGGGAAATATCATCGTCGACTTCTTTACCGCCAATGCCAGCCCCAACCTCAACGCCATGCTGGATCGAATTGGAGCCCTTTGGCTCGGACTGGTAATGGCCTTGCTGACCTGGCGCTCCACATTGGGCGGAATCAATGCCTGGACCAGCCAATCCGGCAGCATGATGCTGGGCTTTCCCGAGTGGATTGTTTACAGCCTCATGGTCCCGCCATTGGCCCTGACCGCCCTGATTGGCTTGTGGCAGGCCTTGTGCGGCTTTCCCAAGTCAGAGGAAGTAAGCTGATGACCCCGGTGGTACTTTGCCTGCTGATTTTTGCCATCATGCTGGTGCTGATGGCACTGCGCACGCCGATTGCGATATCGATGTTTGTTGCCGGCTGCGTCGGTTATGTGCTGCAGGCGGGCTGGCTGC
>JAFMJA010000108.1 GCA_017853735.1 Burkholderiaceae bacterium
AGGTTGCGCTGGGCGGCGACGGGCAGGTGACCCTGGGCAATGTGGTGGTCAAGGGCTCGGCGCGCAAGGTGCGCACCCTCTACCACGGCCGGGTCTTGGCAGGCTT
This sequence comes from Burkholderiaceae bacterium, assembly GCA_017853735.1. Lineage (GTDB taxonomy): Bacteria > Pseudomonadota > Gammaproteobacteria > Burkholderiales > Burkholderiaceae_C > Hylemonella. Next base: position 107 of record JAFMJA010000108.1, read on the forward strand.
TGCGGGTGCCACCGCGGATGCATTCACCCTGTTTGAGCGCTTCGAGGCCAAGCTGGAAAAGCATCAGGGACATTTGCAGCGCGCCGCCATTGAGCTGACCAAGGACTGGCGCACCGATCGGGTCCTGCGCCGGCTTGAGGCCATGCTGGCAGTGGCCGACCTGGAATGCTCGCTGATCATCACCGGCAATGGCGATGTGCTCGAACCCGAGGATGGCGTGGTCGCCATTGGTTCGGGGGGTGCCTTTGCCCAGTCGGCCGCGCTGGCACTGCTGGGGCATACCGCGCTCTCGGCGCCTGACATTGTCAAGCAGTCCTTGGAAATTGCAGCGCGTCTGTGTATCTACACCAACGCAAACCACACCATCGAAGTGCTTGGCTGAATACTTTGGTCAGATATCAAAACAACAAGCACCATGTCTTCCATGACCCCGCAGGAAATCGTCTCTGAGCTGGATCGGCACATTGTTGGCCAGCTCGATGCCAAACGCGCAGTGGCGATCGCATTGCGCAACCGGTGGCGCCGTCAACAGGTGGCAGCCGGGCTGCGTGAGGAAATCACGCCGAAAAACATCCTCATGATCGGCCCCACCGGAGTGGGCAAGACGGAGATTGCCCGCAGGCTGGCACAGCTGGCTGATGCGCCCTTCATCAAGGTCGAAGCGACCAAATTCACCGAAGTGGGCTATGTGGGCAAGGATGTGGACTCCATCGTGCGTGACCTGATGGATGTGGCGGTCAAGCAAACCCGTGAGGCGGCCATGAAGCAGGTGCGCACCCGGGCCGAAGAAGCGGCCGAGGAGCGTATTCTCGATGCCCTGATTCCGCCACCGCGCGCGGACTTTGGTGCCGAATCTGCCAGCCCTGCCGGCAAGGACTCCACTGCACGCCAGGTGTTTCGCAAAAAGCTGCGCCAGGGCGAGCTAGACGACCGCGAGATCGAGATCGATGTGGCCGATGCACGGCCGCAAATCGAAATCATGGGACCCCCGGGTATGGAAGACATGGCTGAGCAACTGCGCGGCATGTTCGGTCAGCTCGGCGCAGGCAAGCGAAAGACCCGCAAGCTGCGCATTGCCGAAGCGTTCAAGCTGTTGATCGACGAGGAGGCCGCCAAGCTGGTCAATGAGGACGAGATCCGTAGCCAGGCCTTGCGCAATGCGGAAAACAACGGCATTGTCTTCATTGACGAAATCGACAAGGTCACCTCCCGCAGTGAAGGTGCGGGCGCCTCGGCAGAGGTCTCGCGCCAGGGCGTGCAGCGCGACCTCCTGCCGCTGGTGGAGGGTGCCACAGTCTCGACCAAGTACGGCATGGTCAAGACCGACCATATGCTGTTTATCGCCTCCGGGGCTTTTCACCTGAGTAAGCCTAGTGACCTGATTCCTGAGCTCCAGGGTCGCTTTCCAATCCGGGTTGAATTGAAATCGCTTTCGGTGCAGGACTTTGAGGCCATCCTGACCCAAACCCAAGCCTCGCTGGTGCTGCAGTACCAGGCGCTGCTGGCCACCGAGGGGGTGACGCTGGAGTTCACCCCAGAGGGCATCACCCGGATGGCCCATATCGCCTACGAGGTCAACGAGCGCACCGAAAATATTGGCGCGCGCCGGCTGGCCACGGTGATGGAGCGCTTGCTGGATGAAATCAGTTTCGATGCCACCCGGCTTATGGGGCAGACGGTGCGCATCGACACCGCCATGGTGGACAAGCGCTTGGCCTCACTGAGCCGCAATGAGGACCTGTCCCGCTATATTTTGTGAACTTCACAACGGCGGGCCGACCAGCAATACTCTTCATGCTGGACTTTCAGACCACTTCCTAAGTGCTTAATTTAGAACACTTTTTGTCCTCGAGTCTGATGGCAAAATATGTTCTAAGTCGTTGATTTCATTGAAATTTTCGTACTTCCCCCCATTGCAAGTGGGCCATTTGCTGTTACAGTGGAATAAAGTGGAAAAAAGTGGTGGAAATTGATTTGCAATTTCCGCCAACTTGCTCGTCGGCCATACGGGGGTTCTGTTCGTGTTTCAAGGGGCTTCATCGCTCAGTCTGGATGTCAAGGGGCGCTTGTCGGTGCCAACGCGGCACCGCGATGTGCTGGCCGCGACCGCAGCGGGCGCACTGACCATCACCCGGCATCCGCACGGATGCCTGATGGTCTTTCCGCGCCCTGAGTGGGAGAAATTCCGCGAACGTATCGCGGCCCTGCCGATGCAGGCCCAGTGGTGGAAGCGGATCTTTCTAGGCAACGCCATGGATGTGGAGATGGATGCCTCCGGTCGAGTCCTGGTGTCGCCCGAACTCAGGCAGGCTGCCGGTATCAGCCGCGACACCATCCTGCTGGGCATGGGCAATCACTTCGAACTCTGGGACAAGGCAAGTTACGAAGCCCAGGAAGCCCAAGCCATGCAGGGCGAGATGCCCGATGTCTTCAAGGAATTTTCGTTTTGAAAGGTGTCGGTGGAACAGGCCTCATGGACACACACCACCGTCTTGTTGAACGAAGCCGTCGACGCACTCTTCAACACGGAGGAAGCGACCACTGCTGCGCAGGCATCGCAGGATGGCACCTACATCGATGCCACCTTTGGCCGCGGCGGCCATGCACGGCAGATCCTGGCACGCCTGTCAGCGCGTGGCCGCCTGATCGCGTTCGACAAGGACCCCGAGGCGGTGGCCGAGGCCGCGCGCATGAGCGATCCGCGTTTTTCAATTCGGCACCAAGGCTTTGCCCAGCTGGACGAACTGCCCCCGGCCAGTGCTGCTGGCGTGCTGATGGACCTTGGTGTGAGCTCAACCCAGATCGACAACCCTGCGCGTGGTTTCAGTTTTCGTTTCGATGGCCCGCTGGACATGCGCATGGACACCACACGGGGCCAGAGTGTGGCGCAATGGCTGGCCGGTGCAGAGACAAAACAGATTGCGGAGGTAATTCGTGAGTACGGCGAGGAGCGGTTTGCTGGCCAAATTGCAAAGGCGATTGTGGCTCGCCGACAGGCAGGCGCCGCAGTGGCAAGCACCGCTGAACTGGCCGAGATCGTGGCTGGCGCGGTCAAAACCCGCGAGCCGGGTCAGAACCCTGCGACGCGCACATTTCAGGCTTTTAGGATTTTCATCAATGCCGAGCTTGAAGAGCTGCGGCAGGCGTTAGAGGCAAGCTTGCATGTATTGCAACCTGGAGGCCGACTGGTGGTGATCAGTTTTCATTCGCTGGAAGACCGCATCGTCAAACAGTTCATCGCACACCATTCGCGCGAGTCCTATGACCGGCGTGCCCCGTTTGCGCCGGTGCCGGCGGTCAAGGTGCGCGCCCTGGCACGGGTCAAGCCCTCTGCCGCTGAAGTGCTGGCCAACCCGCGCGCGCGTAGTGCAGTGATGCGGGTGGCGCAAAGGACGGCGGCATGAGCCGGCTCAATTTCATGCTCTTGATGGCGGTCCTGGCCAGCGCGCTGTACCTGGTCAGCGTGCAGTATGAGTCACGCCGATTGTTCGCCGATATCGACAAGGCCTTGAATGAGGAGCGCCGACTGGAGGCTGAGCGCGAGCGCCTGCTGGTGGAGCGACGCGCGCAGGCGCGGCCATTTCGGGTGGAGCAGCTGGCCAAGGAGCGGCTGCACATGCGACCGGCGTCACCTGCAATCACTGTGTATGTGAGTGAGCCCGGCGCGGAGGGCGCGCGATGAGTCGCAGCATCCTCTACACCTCCAGCCCGCTCCTGGCCAGTCGCACGCCGGTCTGGCGCAGCAAGTTCATTGTGGCCGCGCTGGCCCTGGCATTTCTGGGCCTTGGCGCGCGAGCCACCTACATCCAGGTGGTGTCCAACGATTTTTTCCAGCGCCAGGGCCAGGTGCGTTTTGCCCGCACCCTGGAAATGCCCGCCAGCCGCGGCCGCGTCCTGGACCGAAACGGCCTGATCCTGGCCTCCAGCGTGCAGGCCCTCAGCATCTGGGCCATTCCCGAAGACGTGGAGCGTGACCCGCCGCGGCTGCAGGAGCTGGCGCGCTTGCTGGAAATGCCTCTGAGCGAGCTCAACAAAAAACTGGAAGACGAAGACAAGACCTTTGTCTGGCTCAAGCGCCAAGTGGATGAGCCGGTGGCCAAACAGATCGAGTCGCTCAAGCTCAAGGGGATTCATCAGCGCAAGGAGTACAAACGCCAGTACCCTGAGGGCGAGGCCGCTGCGCATGTGGTGGGCTTCACCAATGTCGAGGACAAGGGTCAGGAGGGCGTTGAACTGGCTTTTGACAAGACCCTGGCGGGCAAGCCTGGCTCGCGGCGCGTCATCAAGGATCGGCTTGGCAGCGTGGTGGAGTCGGTGGGTGAGACCGTGCCGCCGGTGGATGGTCAGGATCTGCAACTGTCGATCGACAGCAAGGTGCAGTTTTTCGCGTACCAGAAACTGCGTGAGGCCGTTCGGGTGAACAAGGCCATGTCTGGCAGCATTGTGGTGCTGGATATTCAAAGCGGCGAGGTCCTGGCGCTGGCCAACTACCCGAGTTACGAGCCAGGCAAGCGCAAGCACCTGAGCGGAGCGCAACTGCGCAACCGGGCGCTGACCGATACCTTCGAGCCGGGCTCCACCATGAAGCCTTTTATTGCTGCATTGGCGCTGGAAAAAGGCCTGGTGCGACCCGACACACAGATCCAGACAGCTCCCGGCTCCCTCACCATTAGTGGCTCCACCATCAGCGATGCCCATCCGCAAGGCCTGCTGACGGTCAACGAAATCATCCAGAAATCCAGCAATGTGGGCACGGTCAAGCTGGCCATGCAGATACAGCCGCGCGAAATGTGGGAGATGTACAGCCTGGTCGGCTTTGGCCAGAAGCCCCAGCTGCCTTTTCCCGGAGCGGTCAGTGGCAGACTTCGGCCCCACAAGAGCTGGCGTCCGATCGAGCAGGCGACCATGAGTTACGGCTATGGGCTGTCCGCCAGCCTGTTTCAGCTGGCCCAGGCTTACAGCGTGTTTGCACGCGATGGTCAACTGGTGCCAGTGACCCTGCTCAAGGCCGAGAGCCCTGTGGGCGGGATGCGGGTGCTCCAGGCGCGCCACGCCCAGTCGGTGCGGAACATGCTGCATCTGGCGGCCGGCCCCGGCGGTACCGCCCCCAAGGCGCAGACCATGGGTTACTCGGTGGGTGGAAAAACCGGCACTGCGCACAAGCAGGAGGGACGGGGCTATGCGAGTAAAAAATACCGCGGCTTCTTTGTCGGTCTGGCCCCAGTGGAGCAGCCACGCATTGTGGTGGCGGTGATGATCGATGAACCTACGGCCGGCCGGTACTATGGTGGCGATGTGGCCGCACCGGTGTTCAGCGAGACGGTGCAGCAGTCGCTACGCTTGCTGGGCATCCAGCCCGACATGGCGGTAAAACCGCAGATCGTCGCCCGGTCGGTGGAGGAAAGCTTCTGATGCAGCAGCTGCAAACGCCCACACAGGCCGCAGAGTGGCTGCGCTTTCATGTCAAGGGCAGCCTGCGTACCGACAGCCGCCAGGTCGGCGATGGCGATGGTTTCATTGCCTGGCCAGGTGCCACAGTCGATGGACGGCGCTTTGTGCCGGCAGCGCTGCAACAAGGTGCGGCTGCCTGCCTGGTGGAGCAGCTTGGCTACGAGCCCGCAGACATGAACGATGCGCGCATTGCCAGCTATGCGGGACTCAAAGACGACAGCGGCCCAATTGCTGCGGCCTACTATGAGCACCCGTCCCGGCAGATCGATGTGCTGGCGGTGACCGGCACCAATGGCAAGACCACGACCACCTGGTGGCTGGCTCAGGCCCTGTCGGCCCTGCCCCGTCCCAAGCCTTGTGGCCTGATCGGCACCCTGGGTGTAGGGCAAGCCGTCCCAGGCGAACAGTTCGAAGGCGCTGTAGCCAGTACCGGGCTGACCACCCCCGATGCTGTATTGCTGCAGGCCACACTGCGCCGCTTTGCCGATGCCCGGCTGGTGGCTTGCGCCATGGAAGCCTCTTCGATCGGCATTGCCGAACATCGTATGGATGGCACCCGTATCCACACCGCCGTGTTCACCAATTTCACCCAGGACCATCTGGATTACCACGGCAGCATGCAGGCCTACTGGCTGGCCAAGGCGGCCCTGTTTGACTGGCCAGAGCTGAAAGCGGTGGTACTCAATTTGGATGACGAGCGCGGTGCTGAGCTGGCTGCACAGCTGCAGTCGCGGACGCTGGATCTATGGACCGTCTCCAGCACCAAGGCGGCCCGCCTGCGCGCCAGCGACCTGCAGACCTGCGCACAAGGATTGCGCTTCAGGGTGCACGAGGGGCTGGAGCAGCATGAACTGAGCACCCAGGCAATGGGCCACTACAACGTGAACAATTTGCTGGGCGTGATCGCGGCCATGCGCACCCTGGGTGTGCCCCTGGCTGAAGCGGTGCATGCCTGCAGCCAATTGCACCCGGTGCCCGGCCGCATGGAGTCGGTCAGCCCGACCGGCCCGCACGGGCAGGCGCAGAGCCTGCCCTTGGTGGTGGTCGACTATGCCCATACGCCAGACGCGCTGGCCCAGGCCTTGCAGGCTTTGCAGCCACAGGCGGCGCTGCGCGGTGGACAACTCTGGTGTGTGTTTGGCTGCGGTGGTGACCGCGATGTGTTCAAGCGGCCCCTGATGGGGGCTATGGCGGGTCGCTATGCCGATCGGGTGGTGGTCACCAGCGACAACCCACGCCATGAAAAACCCGAGGTGATCATCAGCCAGATCCTGCTGGGCCTGGAAGGGCGCGACCAGGTGGAGGTGCAGGCCGATCGCGCGCTGGCCATCGCCCAGACCCTGGAACAGGCGGGTGCGCAGGATGTGGTGCTGGTGGCGGGCAAGGGCCATGAGGATTACCAGGAGCTGGCCGGCCAGCGCCTGGCGTTTTCCGACCGCCTGGAGGTGGGCAAGGCCTTGCAGGCCCGACGCAGCGCGGCGAATCAGGGAGGCCATGCGTGAACGCGGCCAAGTCCTTGCATCCGCACCACAGAACGCTGCCGGCTGGCCGGCCCCAGACAGTGGCTGATCCGGCAGCACCCATGTTTTCCCTGGATCAGGCCTGTGCCTGGATCGATGGCGCACATTTGCTTGGCGAAGGTCAGACTGTTGTTCGGCGAGTACACAGTGACACCCGGACCCTGATGGCCGGCGACCTGTTCGTGGCCTTGCAGGGCGAGCGCTTTGATGCCAATGCCTTCCTGGCGCAGGCGCGCAGCAAGGGCGCGGTGGCGGCGTTGAGCAATGATGCGACGGCCTTGGCTCAGGCGGGCCTGCCCGGTCTGGTGGTGCCCGATACCCGGCGTGCCCTGGGCCAGCTGGCAGCAGCCTGGCGCGCGCAGTTTGGCCTGCCCCTGATTGCAGTCACCGGCAGCAACGGCAAGACCACGGTCACGCAGATGATTGCCAGCATCCTGCGGGCCTGGAAGCCGCAGGCCATGTTGGCCACCCAGGGCAATCTGAACAATGAAATTGGCGTGCCGCTCACCCTGCTGCAACTCAGTGCCAGGCATGAAGTGGCCGTGCTGGAGCTGGGGATGAACCATCCCGGCGAAATCCAGTTGCTGGCGGGCATGGCGAGCCCAAGCGTGGGTTTGGTCAACAACGCCCAACGCGAGCACCAGGAGTTCATGAGTAGCATCGAGGCGGTGGCGCGTGAAAACGGAGCTGTGATCGAGTCGCTGGGCCAGGACGGCACCGCTGTTTTCCCGGCCGACGATGAATGGAGCGCGCTCTGGGTGAGCCTTGCTGGCGACCGGCCGCGTTTGCGTTTTGCCCTGTCTGACCTGGACACGGATGCGGACATCAGTGCGCGGCTACCCAGCTGGCATGCGGGGGGGTGGCAGGTGCGGGCCAGTACTCCCGCTGGCGCACTCCACTACCGCCTGAGTGTGGCGGGTCTGCACAACGTCAAAAATTCGCTGGCTGCAGCTGCCTGCGCGCTCGCTGTGGGCGCACCGTTGCCAGTGATCGCCCAGGGCCTGGCCTCTTTTCAGCCGGTTGCCGGCAGATCACGCACCCTGGCGCTCAGCCTGGCCGGTCGCGACATCACCCTGGTGGACGACAGCTACAACGCCAACCCGGACTCGGTGCTCGCAGCCATTGATGTGCTGGCGGGCCTGCCAGGACCGCGACTCTTGGTGCTGGGCGATATGGGCGAGGTGGGTAGCCAGGGGCCGCAATTCCACACCGAGATTGGTGCGTATGCGCGTCAGCGAGGGATTGAAGACTTCTTTGCGTTGGGCGAGCAAACTCGTCACAGCGTGCAGGCCTATGGTGGTGGCAGCCATTTTGCCGACATCGAGGCGCTCAACCAAGCGGTGCGCGACAAGTTGTCCAATCTGGCCAGCGTGCTGGTCAAGGGCTCGCGCTTCATGAAGATGGAGCGGGTGGTGC
>JAFMJA010000109.1 GCA_017853735.1 Burkholderiaceae bacterium
CTCAAGCCCGAGGTGGCGTTCAGTTTCGCGGGCATGTAACTGCCCCCGAAGTGAGTTCGGCCAGCCCGGTCTTGGCTGATGCGTCAAGCATCAAAGTCCCGATTGGGTTGCCAGGCAGTGTGTAGCTACCTTTAGCCTAGCAAGGGCTGTAGGTAGCGGCCGGTATGGCTGTCGGGGTTGGCAGCCAGATCCTCGGGCGTGCCGCAACCCACCACAAAGCCACCGGCCGCACCGCCCTCGGGCCCCAGATCAATCAGCCAGTCGGCAGTCTTGATCACATCCAGGTTGTGCTCGATCACCACAATCGTGTTGCCAGCATCGCGCAGCTGATGCAGCACCCGCAGCAGCAGGTCAATGTCGGCAAAATGCAGGCCGGTGGTGGGCTCGTCCAGGATGTACAGGGTGCGGCCGGTGTCGCGCTTGGACAGTTCTAGCGCCAGCTTGACCCGCTGCGCCTCGCCGCCTGACAGGGTGATGGCCGATTGGCCCAGCTTCAGGTAACTCAGTCCGACATCCAGCAGGGTCTGCAACTTGCGGGCAATGGTTGGCACTGCCTGAAAGAACGCAAAGGCCGCTTCCACAGTCAGGTCCAGCACCTGGGCGATGTTCTTGCCCTTGTAGAGCACCTCCAGGGTCTCGCGGTTGTAGCGCGAACCGTGGCACACATCGCAGGGCACATAGACATCGGGCAGAAAATGCATTTCCACCCGAACCACGCCGTCGCCCTGGCAGGCTTCACAGCGGCCGCCAGCCACATTGAAGGAAAAACGTCCTGGCCCATAGCCGCGCTCGCGCGCCGCAGGCATGTCGGCCATCAAATCACGCACTGCGGTGAAAAGCCCTGTGTAGGTGGCCGGATTGGAACGCGGGGTGCGACCGATGGGCGACTGGTCCACATTGATCACCTTGTCGAAATTGTCGATCCCCTGGATGTCCAGGCAGGGGGCTGGTTCATCATGCGCGCGGTAGAGGTGTCGCGCCACCGCTTTGTAAAGGGTGTCGTTGACCAGGGTGGATTTGCCCGAGCCCGACACACCGGTCACGCAGGTGAAAAGGCCAACGGGGAGCGCAACATCGATGTGCTTGAGGTTGTTGCCGCTCGCACCCAAGATGCGTAGTGTTGGTGCGCCAGCGCGCGTGCGCGTGGCGGGCACCGCGATGCGTCGGCTACCCGCCAGGTACTGACCGGTCAGCGATGAGGGATGCCGCTTGATGTCCTCGTAGCTTCCCTGCGCCACGACCTGTCCTCCATGCACACCCGGGCCCGGACCCATGTCAATCAGCTGGTCAGCAGCGCGCATCATGTCTTCATCATGTTCGACCACCAGTACGCTGTTGCCAATGTCGCGCAGGTGTTTCAGCGTGGCAATCAGGCGGTCGTTGTCGCGCTGGTGCAACCCAATGCTGGGCTCATCCAGCACATACATCACGCCAGTGAGGCCAGATCCAATCTGACTGGCCAGGCGAATCCGCTGTGCCTCACCGCCAGACAGTGTTTCGGCGCTACGACCCAGGCTCAGATAGTTCAGACCGACATCATTCAAAAATTTGAGACGTTGACGAATCTCACGCACCACTTTGTCCGCGATTTCGGCCTTGGCGCCGGTGAGCTGCAGCTGATCAAAATAGGAATAACAGTCCCGTAAAGTCAGCTGGCTCAGCTCATAGATGGCACGGGCTTGCGACCCGTTGCCCAGGCGCACATGCCTGGCCTCGGTGCGCAAACGGGTGCCGGCGCAGCTGGGGCAGTCGCGTGTTCCGCGCATCCGCCCCAGGTCTTCCCGCACCAGGACGGAATCCGTTTCCCGATAGCGCCGCGTCAAGTTCGGGATGATGCCCTCAAAAGGATGGGTCTTGCTGAGCTTGCGCCCCTTGCCGCGTCCAGGATCGAGCAGGTAGCTGAACTTGATGTCTTCCTCCCCGGAGCCATACAAAATCACCTCCTGCGCCTTGGCGGGCAGAGACTCGAAGGGCGCCTCAATATCAAAACCGTAGTGCTTGGCCAGGCTTTCCATCAGGGCAAAGTAATAGGCATTGCGCCGGTCCCAGCCTTTGACCGCACCGCTGGCCAGGCTGAGCGAAGGAAAAGCGATCACCCGGGCTGGATCGAAAAATTCCTGCTGCCCGATGCCGTCACAGGCTGGGCAGGCGCCTTGTGGTGAATTGAAGGAAAACAGGCGCGGCTCCATTTCGCTGATCGCGTAGTGACAGTGCGGGCAGGCAAAGCGTGCATTGAAGAGGTGCTCGGTGCCAGCATCAATCTCCTGCACCAGGGCGCGCCCCTCGGCCAGGCGCAAGGCGGCCTCGAAACTTTCAGCCAGGCGTTGTTGCATGTCAGGGCGTACCTTGAGTCGGTCAATCACCACATCTAGGTCATGCTTTTCGGTTTTTTTGAGGCTGGGCAATTCGTCGAAGCTGTAAGCCACGCCATCGACCCGAAAGCGCACAAAGCCCTGGGCCTGCATGGCTTCGAACACCTCGCCAAACTCTCCTTTTCTGGCGCGGGCCAATGGCGCCAGAATCATCACCCGGGTGTCCTCAGGCAAGGCCAGCACCGCGTCGACCATTTGGCTGACCGTCTGCGCCTGCAGGGGCAGCTGGTGTTCTGGGCAGTAGGGGGTTGCAGCGCGGGCGAACAGCAGGCGCAGGTAATCATGAATTTCGGTCACCGTGCCCACGGTGGAGCGTGGGTTATGGCTGGTGGCTTTCTGCTCTATCGAAATGGCCGGACTCAGACCTTCGATCAGATCCACATCAGGCTTGTCCATCAATTGCAGAAACTGACGCGCATAGGCTGAAAGGCTTTCCACATAGCGCCGCTGCCCTTCGGCGTACAAGGTGTCAAAAGCCAGGCTGGACTTGCCTGACCCACTCAAGCCGGTAATGACCACCAGCTGGTTGCGCGGAATGTCCAGGTCAATGTTCTTGAGGTTGTGGGTGCGTGCCCCACGGATATGGATGGACTGCTGCTGCAGGGCGCTGGCCAAGTAGCGTCCGTCCTCGGAATGCGGCAATGCCGGCTGACCAACAGGATGGGAAATCAAGGAATGTGGTCTTTCAACAAAATCCTCCATGATAAATAAAGCTGACAAAGAGGGTGGCCTGGCCTCCAGGGTTGCCCGGATCGGGGAAAATCTCCACCTTCGCCCCTGTGCATCGCCCGGGGTATCACCTTGCCGCCGACTGGATTTTTGAGCCTGCCTTGCTTTCCCTGACACCCTATCCTGCTGAGCCTGGGCGCATGACCCCTCTGGAGTTGCGCGCCAGCCTCTCCCTGGCCTCGATTTTTGCGTTGCGTATGCTGGGCTTGTTTCTGGTGCTGCCAGTGTTCGCGCTGGAGGCGCAGAAATATCCTGGTGGCGATGACCCGCTCTGGGTGGGTCTGGCGCTGGGCGCTTACGGCCTGACCCAGGCCGCCCTGCAAATTCCCCTGGGGGTGGCTTCGGACCGCTGGGGGCGCAAGCGCATCATCGTGATCGGCCTGATGGTGTTTGCCCTGGGCGGCTTGCTGGCTGCAGCTGCGCAAACCATTCAGATGCTGATGCTCGGGCGTGCCCTGCAAGGTGGCGGTGCAGTGTCTGCGGCGGTCACCGCCTTGCTGGCGGATCAAACCCGTGACAGTGTGCGTACCAAAGGGATGGCCCTGATTGGAGCCAGCATTGGACTGACATTTGCGCTCTCCCTGGTCTTGGCCCCTTCCCTGTCCGCCTGGCTCGGCCTGGCTGGGCTGTTTGGTCTGATGACGCTGCTGGCTGGCGTAGGCATTGCAATCATCATTTTCTGGACACCGGCAGAACCAGACCGTCAGGGCCATGGCGCATCGAATGCGGGCCTGTCTTCGGTGCTGCGCCATCCCATGCTTTGGCGGCTCAACCTTGGCGTGCTGGTGTTGCATGCAGTGCAGATGGCTATGTGGGTGGTGATGCCGGCGCTTTTGGTACAGGCTGGGGTAGCCAAGGCTGACCATTGGCATGTCTACCTTCCCGCTGTGATGGCCTCCTTCCTGGTGCTGGGGGCAGTGTTGTTTCCGCTGGAGCGGCGCGGTTATCTGCGTCAGGTCATGCAAGCGGCTATCGGCTTGCTGGCCCTGGTGCAGATGGGCCTGTGGTGGTCGTCCACCGCCGCACCCAGTCAATGGCTGCTGGGCATATTGCTGTTCTTGTTTTTCTGTGCCTTCAACGTGCTGGAGGCCAGTCAACCCAGCCTGGTCACGCGACTGGCGTCCGGCGCATCGCGCGGTGCGGCCATGGGGGTTTACAACACCCTGCAATCCCTGGGACTATTTGTGGGTGGCGCCCTGGGTGGGCTTCTGGTCAAGGCGGCGGGGCCGTCGACGCTGTTCCTGGCGACGCTGGCCCTGGTGCTGTTGTGGTGGGCGCTGGGTCGTGGGCTGCAGTTGCCGGCTGCGGCCTCGGGCTTGCCTTCAGCATGAACTCGGCCAGCGAAACATAAAGCGGGCGACTGATCATCCTGGACACCAGGCTGGCCAGCATGGCCGAGGCCATCAGGCTGAGCACCATGGCGCGCCCGTCCACCATTTCCATCACGATGATGAAGGAAGTCAGGGGGGCCTGGGTGGCTGCGGCTAGAAAACCAGCCATGCCCATGGCGATCAGGCTCGGGCTGAGCTCCGGGCTGCTCCAAACTGCAAGCAGCTGGCCCACGCCCGCCCCGATCGACAGTGAGGGGGCAAAAATCCCGCCTGCAACCCCCGTCCAGGCGGTCAACCAGGTGGCCACGAACTTCAGTGGCACAAAAAGCAGTGATACCTCGGATTCGCCGTTGAGCATGGCACGCACAGCATCCGAGCCGCTGCCAAAGCTGTGACCGCCAGAGACCAGCCCGATGATGGCAATCACCAGGCCAATGCCAGCAGCAAAGCGCAGCGGAAACCGCTTGCGCCAACGGCTGAAGCGATCGGGCGAAGCGTCGGTCAGCGAAGCAATCAGCAAACGCGCGAACAACCCTCCCAATGCCCCGCAGGTGAGGGCTACCAACAGGCCTGGCAACAAGGCGGACCAGCTCAAAGGGGCTGCCTTGATCACCCCAAAATAGGATTCATTGCCAAACACCGAGACGCCCATCAGACCGGCCAGCACGATGGCCGCAATGATCAGGCCGCTGTTGTGTGACTCCAGCCGACGGGAAAGCTCTTCAATGGCAAAAACAACACCCGCCAGGGGGGCATTGAAAGCGGCAGCAATTCCTGCGGCCCCGCCCGCCACCAACAGGGCGTGCATGTCCATGCCCGACTCTCGGTGCAGCCAACGATGTGAATGCTGCATCACGCCAGCAGCCACCTGTACCGAGGGGCCTTCCCGCCCGAGCGAGAGTCCGCCCAATAAACCCAGGGACGCCAGGCCGATCTTGCCGAAAGTCAGGCGCAGGGACACAAAGCGCTCCCGGGTGTTCTGGCTGTTGGCTTCTGGAGACAATGCAACCAGGACCTGCGGTATGCCAGAGCCTGCGGCCCCACTGAAATAACGGCGGGTGCACCAAACAGCCAGCACGGTACAGGCTGGAGTCCAGATCAGGGCCATCCAGGGCAGGCGTGCGTACACATGCTGAAACAAGTCAAAGGCGAATTCGCTCAGAAGTGTGAAGCCAACCACCAGCAGCCCGGCAATGGCTGCATAAGCCAGGACGATGACGCGGTCCAGCCAACGTCGTCCGTTGCTCAACTCGGACTGAAGACCTTCGAAGAAATCGGGCTCGCGGTTCATAGGGGTTTACGCTGAACCTGGATTCTGACACCTTGAAGCGGCCCTTCAGCCCAGCCAATCTGGGGCAAAATCCTGTCGTGGCAGGTGCAGCTGCTTTTAAAGCTGGCTTGTCGGTCAATATTTTTCAAGCAGGGAATTTCACCATGGCATCCGTCAACAAAGTCATCCTGGTCGGCAACTGCGGTCGCGACCCCGAGGTGCGCTACTTGCCCTCGGGCCAAGCTGTGGCCAATGTGAGTGTGGCCACCTCATCCCGCCGCAAGGACAAAACCAGTGGCGAGACCATTGAGGATACCCAATGGCATCGGGTCACTTTCTACGACCGTTTGGCAGAAATTGCCGGGGAGTATGTCAAGAAGGGCCAGCCCATCTATGTAGAAGGCCGCCTCAAGTACGGGAAATACACCGATCAATCAGGGGTGGAGCGCAACACGGTGGACATCATTGCCACCGAAATGCAATTGCTGGGCCGCCGCGAGGGCATGGGTGGCCCCTCCGATGAAGACGGTGGTGGGCAGCGCCGTGCAGCCCCGCGACCGGCTCAGTCCAGTGCCGGCTCCGGGGCCAAACAGCCAGCGCCAGCCAAGGCCTCCAGCGGCTTTGATGACATGGACGATGACATTCCGTTCTGAGTATGGTGCTTAGCCCGCAGCAACTTTGCTTTGTTGCGGGGCTTCAGGCCTGGAACCTTCCCTGGAGGCGCCAACCCAGCCGTGGGCGGAGATGTCGAACACCACCCCGTTGGGGTCATGGAATTTGACCTCGTAAAAAGCGCCTTCACCCTTATCGGGCACTTCCCCCATCCACCAGCGGGCGCCAGCCGCCTCCACCTGCTCGCGCGACTGGTGGGCGTCCTCCACCCAAAAGCCGATATGGTGCAGGCCGACAAAGTCGGTGCCGCGCGGGCCAGCGGCCTCTTCGGTTTTGTAGTGCAGAAAAGCCAGGTTGACCACCCCGTCGGTGATGTACACCCCGCTGGCCAGGGCATGGTCACTTTTGCCCACCTGGGTCATGCCAAAAGCCTTGCAATAAAAATCTGCGGCCGCTTGCGGGTCGGGAACGGTGATGGCGATATGGCGCAGCTTGCCCATGAGGATTCCTCCAAGTGATGCCATGCCTGCACGCCAGTGCCCGGTGTGCGCGAAGCGATGGTGGGGCAATTCTCGCATCCTGAGCCAGAGGCCCCAAGAACCGGCTCCCTCAGGGCTTGATCAGGCTGGCGAAGAATGGGTCCGCTGCTTGCTGAGCCACCAAACCACCAGGACAAAAATCAGGATGGGAAGAAACATCAAGAACCTGACGGTGTTAGTGACCGGTGCCACCATCTGTATGACAGCCGATTTGGGCTGAGTTACCACCACCCGCCATCCCAGGTTGCTAATTTCATGACCTGGAGCCTGCAGCCTGGTTGAAGCAGACAAATAAGGCTCTTTCCCCGCCCAGCGGATAAATTGCGCCGATGGCGATCGCTCGATCATGGCAAGGTACTTGACGTCGAAGGGTTGGCGAAAATTGTTAGGGAAAATTATTTCGTTGTCCCGGTTGAGCAGCCAAATCTCTATTTGGTCCCGCATATAGCTGTTGCTTAGGAAGGACCCCACAAGGTTGTCTGCCCAACGCCAATACACATGCGCGCCAATGACACCACGAGTATTGCCTTGGGCGTCCCTGATCGGCGCAGCGAAGTCAATGAAGCGAAGTGGCCCATCTGCCAAAGGTGCATTGAGCAGGTCAGCCAGTAATTTGGCCTCGTGCAAGTCGCCGGTGTACGGCCTGGACAACGCCTGCTCAAACCAGGGCCGGGACGACACACTTTGCCCGAGCAACATCCCCTTGGTGGCGGCGTGGACCTTGCCTTTGATGTCCGCCACACCAATCCACGAATAAAGGGGATAAGAATTTTGCGCTTGGATCAGTGCAAGCTGAACTTTTTCACTGTTCAGCGGGCCGGACTTGATCTCGGGCAATTCAGCCAAGGCCCTCACCTCAAGCTGACGCACTTGCATGTCTTTTGCCAGCGCGGAGGCTACGTGTTGCGAAAGACTTTTGATATGTAGCGCTTGAGATGCGATATGGTTTTCTTCGTAAGTTGAAAAAATCAAATAGCCAATCGGCACCACCAACAAAACTGCCATCGCCGACAACGCTTCTCGCCAAAATCGATCGATCCGCCTAGTAATCCATTCCATGCATTCCCCCTTTTTTTTGACGTTCACCCATTCCTGAGTGCTTCATCGCGAAGCACCCGGTTTGATGGCCAGGCCGGGCAATCACTGCACTGGCGCAGCATGAAGATCAAGCCGCTGGCCTGCCTTGATGATCTGGCTGGGCAAGGCATGGCCCACCAGGTCTTGCAGCTTGTGGGCGGCGCGTAGCAGGCCTGAAAGTTCAACGCCGGTGTTGTAGCCCATCAGGGCCAGGGCGTGAACAATTTCTTCAGTACACACATTGCCACTGGCGCCCGGTGCGTAGGGGCAACCGCCGATACCGCCCAGCGAGGCATCAAAACGATCGGCGCCCGCAGCGATGGCCGCCAGCACATTGGCCAGGCCCATGCCGCGCGTGTTGTGAAAGTGTAGGGTCAGCTCGGTGCCGGGCCAGCGCGCACGAAACGCCTGAACCAGCTCACCCACCTGGGTGGGGTAGGCCATGCCAGTGGTGTCGCACAGGGTCACACCATGCACGCCCAGGTCCTCCACATAGCGCGCGCACCAGTCCAGCACACTCTTGCTGGGCACATCACCTTCCATG
>JAFMJA010000110.1 GCA_017853735.1 Burkholderiaceae bacterium
TTGAGCTTGCCGTAGGTCTCGTAGGTCAATGAATAGCCACGGATGCTTGCACCGCTTTGCAGAGGCAAGGCAGCTTCAAAATGCATGGTTTGTGGCTGTGCAATCAACATGGCTGAATACAAAAAACAAAACCCGGCCTCGATATCAGCTCGGCCGGGTCCTGGTTCAAGGATTCTCGCGCCTCTTTAGCTGAACTTCGAAGCTCCAAGGCCTCGGCGCCCGCAATCTGGATCAAATCGGCGCATGCATAAAGTATAGACGCAAGCGCCAGCATCCTGTCTCTGGCGGGCGTGCACGAACTTGGCGCATCTGGTCTGCAAATTGCTTAATATTGGTGCGCCAGTGATTTGGCGATTTTTTTGCACCATTTTGGGGCAATTCACCAAAGAGGTTTTCATGGAAGCACTTAAACAGGGCGCGGATACCTTGTTCATCCTGCTCGGCGGCATCATGGTGTTGGCCATGCATGCTGGCTTTGCATTTCTGGAGCTGGGCACCGTGCGCCGGAAAAATCAGGTCAACGCACTGATCAAGATCCTGGTTGATTTTTCGGTCTCGACAGTGGTCTATTTTTTAGTTGGCTACGGCGTGGCCTATGGCACCGGTTTTCTGGTTGGCGCGGAGCACCTGGTCGCCAAGAATGGCTATGAACTGGTGAAGTTCTTTTTCCTGCTCACCTTCGCCGCAGCCATCCCGGCCATCATTTCTGGTGGTATTGCCGAGCGGGCCAAGTTTTGGCCACAACTGATCGCCACTGCAGTGATCGTTGGCCTGATCTACCCATTTTTTGAGGGCATTGCCTGGAACCAGCACTACGGCGTGCAAGCCTGGCTCAAGGCCACCACCGGCGAAGAGTTTCATGACTTTGCCGGCAGCATCGTGGTCCATGCAGTAGGCGGCTGGATCGCGCTGCCTGCCGTGCTCTTGCTGGGCGCGCGCAGCAACCGTTACCGCAAAGATGGGGCGATGTCGGCTCACCCACCCTCAAGCATTCCCTTTCTGGCCTTGGGCGCCTGGATGCTGATCGTCGGTTGGTTTGGCTTCAATGTCATGAGCGCACAGACCCTGGACAAGATTTCCGGGCTGGTCGCGGTCAACTCGCTGCTGGCCATGGTGGGTGGTACGCTGGTAGCCTTGCTGATGGGCAAGAATGACCCCGGCTTTGTACACAACGGCCCGCTCGCTGGTCTGGTGGCGGTCTGTGCGGGCTCCGACTTGATGCATCCCCTGGGTGCCCTGGTGGTGGGCGGCGTGGCGGGTGCGATATTTGTTGCCATGTTCACCCTGACCCAGAATAAATGGAAGATTGACGATGTGCTGGGTGTGTGGCCGCTGCATGGTCTGTGCGGCACCTGGGGCGGTGTGGCTGCCGGCATCTTTGGCAGCAAAGCCCTGGGCGGGCTGGGGGGTGTTTCCCTGAGCGCGCAGCTGATCGGCACCAGCCTGGGCGTGGTGTGGGCCTTACTGGGCGGCGTGCTGATCTATGGGCTGCTCAAGTTCAGCATGGGCTTGCGAATGAGCCAGGAAGAGGAATATGAGGGCGCAGATCTGTCGATTCACAAGATCGGCGCCACGCCGGATCGTGAAGTCAATTGGTGATCCGGAAATCAGGCCGTCTTGCATTTCGCGCATAATGGCGGCCATTCGCTCATTTCCAGCGATGTGGTTGTGGTGATCGGCCAGTTTGGTTCGGCCTGAAGTAATTTGCTCTTGGCTCTCGGACTCCATCGCCTTGTTTTTTCTTACACAGGAGTCCCCTCCATGGGCAACAAACTTTATGTGGGCAATCTGCCCTACTCTTTTCGCGATGAAGATCTGCAGCGCGCTTTCTCCGCGCACGGCTCGGTCACCAGCGCCAAAGTGATGATGGAGCGCGACACCGGTCGCTCTAAGGGTTTTGGCTTTGTCGAAATGGGCAGCGATGCCGAGGCCCAGGCCGCCATCCAGGGTCTGCATGGCCAGCAGCAGGGCGGCCGCGCCCTGGTCGTCAATGAGGCGCGCCCAATGGAGCCCCGCCCTCCGCGTAGCGGGGGCTATGGTGGCGGCGGTGGCGGTGGTGGTGGCTACGGCGGTGGCCGCAACAACTACTGAGCATTGGGTTTAACCTGTGGCGGCTCAGCCACCAACATGTTCAGCTCAGAAAAAGAGACCTGCGGGTCTCTTTTTTCTTGTTTTCTCAGGGTTTCTACCGCTCTGTCCCCCCCTTGTATCCTTGCGCAAAATGTGTCAATAATTCCTGACGCCGTAGGCTGGGTAGCCCAGGGCGATAGGCGCGGTGATTTGTCGAGTGCATCGTTGACAAGGTTTAGTTGGCGTATGAGGGACTCCATCGCTGGTTTTTTTTCTTACAGGAGTTCCCTGGATGGGTAACAAACTTTATGTCGGCAACCTGCCTTATTCGGTACGTGACGACGATTTGCAACAGGCTTTCAGCCAGTTCGGCTCGGTCACTAGCGCCAAAGTCATGATGGAGCGCGACACCGGTCGCTCCAAAGGATTTGGCTTTGTCGAGATGGGCAGCGATGCCGAGGCCCAGGCCGCCATCCAGGGCATGAATGGCCAGCCCCTGAGTGGGCGCAGCCTGGTGGTTAATGAGGCGCGCCCGATGGAGCCGCGTCCACCCCGTAGCGGTGGTTATGGTGGCGGTGGTGGAGGCGGTGGTGGAGGCGGCGGTGGCGGCGGTGGTGGCGGCGGCGGTTACGGGCGACGCGAAGGCGGTGGTGGCGGTGATGGGGGCGGCGGTGATGGCGGTTTTCGCAGCCCCTATGGCGGACCCCGCGGCGGTGGCGGCGGCCGGCGCAGCTACTAAGCCACTGGCTGGGCAGCCCGGCTGAACAAGGTCCCACATCGGGGCCTTTTCTTTTGCCTTCGTCGCTCAGAACTTCTGAGGGCGCAGCACCGCTACATCGCTGAAGAACAGCGTAAGCCCGTAGTCTGGCGCATAGTGAGTGAGCACGTGACTGGCAATCGCATCTGCCACCTGCGCATCGCAGATCACCTTCATCTCAATGGTACGGTCAGCCTCCCAGCTGTCCTCGCGGATGGCGTAATCGCTTCCGCCACGCACATCATGCACGGTATAGCCATGAGCGCCTGCCTGACGCACATCGGCCACCAGTCGCTTTTCCAGCACCGCTTCGGCAATGATCACCAGCAGCTTTTTCGGGTGTTTGTCCATAGTCGGGTTTTCAGGCTAGCCGTTTTGCCATTTCGAAATATAACGGCACGCCCAGCACAATGTTGAATGGAAAAGTCACGCCCAGTGCGGCAGTGATCGAGAGAGCGGCATTGGCCTGGGGCACCGCAATGCGCATGGCCGTTGGCGCGGCAATGTAGCTGGCGCTGGCCGCCAGTGTGGCCATCACCGTGATGCCGCCCAGGCTGAGCCCAAGTCCCGCGCCAACCAACGCGCCGGCCAGCGCCAGCACGGGTGGCGCCAGCACCGCAAAAGCGATGATGCGCATGCCGTAACGCCGCAACTCCGCCAGCCGACCGCCGGCCACCAGCCCGAGCTCCAGCAGGAACAAGGCCAGCACGCCCTTGAAGGGGTCAACGAACACATTCTGGATCGGAGCGGTTCCGGCCTCGCCCATCGCCGCGCCGATCAGGAGCCCCCCCACCAGCAGCAAGACCGACTTGCCAAACAGCACATCGTGCGCCAGTTCACCCCAATTGATTTTTGCCGCTGGCCCCGTACTGCCTAGGCGCGCCAGCAAGATGCCGGCGATCAGCCCGGGGGCCTCCATCAGCGCCACCCACAAGGCAGCGTGACTTTCCAGAGGAACCGCGCGCCGTTGCAGAAAACTGGCCGCCACAGCAAAAGTCACCACGCTGACCGAGCCGTAATGCGCAGCCAGGGCAGCACTGTCCAGTGCATTGAGGCCAAGCCGACGCAGCACGGGCACCAGTGCGAAGGGGATGGCAAATCCGAGCGCCAGGCAAGCCGCAACTTGCGGCGCCAACGTGAGCAAGGACTGTTTGCTCAGTTCGATCCCCCCTTTAAGGCCGATGGCCAGCAGCAGGTAGATCGACAGGGTTTCATACAGAGCCTCGGGCAGGCGCAGGTCGCTTTTGACCAAGCGGGCCGCCACCCCCAGCAGAAAAAACAAGACAACAACATCGAGCATGCCGCGATCTTGCCAGAGCTTGGCCCAGCCCTGCGCCAGCAGAGGTCAAATTGGGGTCTGTCGGTGCTTGCGCGGCTGGCCGGCCATCATGCGATCAAACAGTTTGTCGGGCAGGACGCGCAACAGCTTGTCGACCACCGCCATGGGCCAGGGGAACACGCGATAGCTGTGGCCAGCCTCAATGGCGCGCACCGCAGCGTTGGCAAAGGCTTGTGCTGACATCAGAAAAGGCATGGGGTATCGGTTTTGCCGGGTCAGTGGGGTGTCTATATAACCCGGGCTGAGGGTCACCACCCTGACGCCGCTACCACGCAGCTCGCCGCGCAAACTTTCGCAATAGCTGATCACTCCTGCCTTGCTGGCGCAGTAGGCACCATGCCCGGGCAGGCCGCGAATACCGGCCACGCTGGCAACGCCCACCAGCCGCCCAGAGCCACGTTCGCGCATGAGGCGGATGAAGGGGTGAAAAGTGGCAGCAAGGCCAATATTGTTCACCGCCAGGGTGCGCGCCAGAACATTCAGGTCACTCCGTTCTGCGCTGTCCATGCCAACGCTGATGCCCGCATTGGCCACCACTACATCGGGCAGCCCCATTTCTTGCAAACACTGCTGGCCCGCAGCCACGATGCTGTCGACCTCGGCCACATCAGCCGGGTAAATCTGACACTGGGCTGGGCCCAAGGCATGCGTCTGAGCCCAGGCCTGCATGTCCTGGCTGCGGCGAGCCACCAGCGCCAGGCGCCAGCCTTTGCGCAGATAGGCCAGCGCCAGCGCTTGGCCGATGCCACTGGACGCGCCGGTGATCAGGACAAGCGGTGCCGCCTCCATGGCCAAACTCCCCTCAGGGGCCTCGCCTGGGCGCCAGTGTGCCGCGGACGCGGCCGTCGAGCCGGACCACCTGATCGATGTTGTCAAAGTCCATGCTGTTGGCTGTAAAGCGGTCATCGCCCCGGACCAACTCCACCGGCTTGTCGGTACGCACCCGCTCGGTATCGAGGTCAGCGTGCAGGAATTCGCTTTTGAGGCTCAGCCGCGGCTTGTCGGCCACCGCCGCGCGCACCACATGCGCATTGCCAATCAGCTGAACCTGCGACGCGTCACTGTTGGTGATCGCGCGCAGGGCGGTAGCTTCGGTGAGTTGCCCCTTGTTGTCGAAGGAACGGATCTGCACCCGGTCAATTTCCAGATTGTCCGTATCGCGGTAGTGACGTGCCTCGGCCCCGATAATTTCACTACGCAGACGACCATTGGCATCAAAGGATTTGAGTGAGAACTGGCGCGCAAAATAGTCGGGCTCGTGGGTAGCCGGCTTTTCTGGCGCGCTGGCCTCAAACACCGGCGCGCTGCGCACCAGCCAGTAGGTCAGCAAGGCCAATACGCCCATCAGCAACATCGGCAGATAGAGCGAGACCCGCTCCCAGGCGCTCAGCAGACGGCGTATCACCGCATCGCCTCCTGCAGCAACTGCGCATAACGGCCACTGGCCACTAGCAACAGGTCGCAGAACTCGCGCGCCGCGCCTTCGCCGCCGCGCCCATGGGTCACATAGTGCGCGCGTGCGCGCAGCTCCGTATGGGCGTTGGCGGGGGCAACCGCCAGTGCACTGCGGGTCAGCACCGGCAGGTCGGGCCAGTCGTCGCCGATAGCCGCTGCCTGCGCCCAGCTCAGGCCCAGCTTGTTCAAGGCCTGCTCGGCCGCCGGCCTTTTGTCCTCGGTTCCGAAGTAGGCATGCTGCACCCCCAGCGCCTGCAGACGCAGTCGCAAGGGGGCGCTGTCCCGGCCGGTGATCACCACCGGGGTGATGCCCGCTTGCGACAGCAATTTCAGGCCCAGTCCATCCAGAATATGAAAGCGCTTGAGGGTCTCACCGTGCTCGCTCAAATACAAGCCACCATCGGTGAGTACGCCGTCGACATCGAAAAAAGCCACCTGCACGCCCTGGGCGAGCAAGAGCAGCTCCGGTGGAAAGCTCAGGGCCGGTTTGAACATGCTGAAGCGGGACAGCTCAGATCACCTTGGCGCGCATCAGGTCGTTGCTGTTGAGCGCGCCGCACAATTTCTGTTCGCCATCCACCACCAGCACGCTGGTGATGCGGCGCTCCTCCATCAGCTCGGCGGCCTCCACCGCCAGAGCGTCCGCTTGAACCGTGACTGGGTTGGGGTGCATGAAGCGCTCTGCTGTACCGCTACGCACATCGACCCCTTTTTCAATCAGGCGGCGCAGATCCCCATCGGTAAAGATGCCCAGCACATGCCCGTCCTCATCGACGATTGCGGTAGCGCCCAGCCCTTTGGCGCCCACCTCGCGCATGAGGGTGCTGAAGTCCGCGCCCAGCGGCACACGCGGCACCGCATCGCCTGTTCGCATGATGTCACTCACTAGCGTGAGCAGTTTGCGCCCAAGCGCGCCGCCTGGGTGGGAGCGGGCAAAGTCCTCGGCCTTGAAGCCGCGCGCATCCAGCAGCGCGACCGCCAATGCATCACCCAGGGCCAGCTGTGCGGTGGTGCTGGCCGTCGGAGCCAGGTTTAGGGGGCAGGCCTCCTTGTCTACCCCGCTGTCGAGCACAAGATCTGCATGCCGGCCAAGGGTGGTGTTGCGGCTGCCCGTCATGGCCAGCAGCTTGACGCCCTGGCGCTTGAGCACCGGCAAAATCGCGGTGAGCTCTTCGGATTCACCGCTGTTGGAAATCGCCAGCACCAGGTCTGCGGCAGTGATCATGCCCAAATCACCATGGCTGGCCTCGGCGGGGTGCACAAACATGGATGGCGTTCCGGTCGAGGCCAGGGTGGCCGCCATCTTGCGACCGATATGGCCGCTTTTGCCCATGCCCATCACCACCACCCGGCCGCGTACGGCCAGGATCATGGCCACCGCGCCTGCAAAGTCCTCACCCAAACGATGCCGCAAGCCCAGCACCGCCTGGGCCTCGATATCCAGCGTCTCGCGTGCCAGTTGCAGTACCCGCTCGGTGTTGAGCGTCGTCATCGGAGTGGTGCTGCTGGTCATGCCTGGATTCTATCGACAGCCCGGGGACAGTCGGGCTTGTTAGTATCGCTCCCATGGGGGCGCTTGAACTAACCTTGCTGTATCTGCTGGCCGCTGTTTTGGGCGTGGTGGCCTGCCGCATGTTCAAGCTCCCGCCCATGCTGGGCTATCTGGTGGTCGGCGTGCTGATCGGGCCCAACGCGCTGGCGCTGGCGCAGAACTCTGAGGGCGTGCGCCAGCTGGCCGAGTTTGGCGTGGTCTTCCTGATGTTCGTGATCGGGCTGGAATTCAATCTGCCCAAATTGCGCGCCATGCGGCGCCATGTCTTTGGCCTGGGCCTGCTGCAAGTGCTCTTGACCATGGCCTTGACCTTTGCCGGCACCCTGGCCCTGGGCCGGTTGATGCCCGGGCTAAACATCGGTTGGCAAACCGCGGTGGCGCTCTCGGGCGTCATGGCCATGAGCAGCACCGCCATTGTTGGCAAACTCATGGCTGAGCGGCTGGAGCTCGATAGCCCGCACGGCCAGCGCGTCATCGGGGTTCTTTTGTTTCAGGATCTGGCGGTCGTGCCATTGCTGATACTGATCCCTGCATTGGGCAGCCCGCCGGACCAACTGCTGGCTGCGCTGGGCTGGGCCCTGCTGAAGGCCCTGGTCTTGCTCGGCTTGCTGTTGCTGGGTGGCCAGCGGGTGATGCGCTGGTGGCTCACCCATGTGGCGCGGCGCAAGAGCAACGAGCTGTTCATGCTCAATCTGTTGCTGATCACCCTGGGGCTTTCCTGGCTGACCGAGCTGGCGGGATTGAGCCTGGCCCTGGGGGCATTTGTTGCCGGCATGCTGATTTCCGAGACCGAGTACAAGCAACAGGTTGAGCTGGACATTCGCCCCTTTCATGACATCCTGCTGGGGCTTTTCTTCATCACCATTGGCATGCTGCTGGATTGGCAAATTGTTTGGCAGCAATTGCCGCTGGTGATGCTGTTCCTGCTGACTTCTCTGGCGCTCAAGCTGGGTTTGATCACCCTGTTGACCCGACTCATGGGCGCCCCCATGGGGGTGTCGCTGCGCACCGGCCTGTACCTGGCACAAGGTGGGGAATTCGGATTTGTGCTGCTGACCCTGGCGCAAACGCAAAGCCTAATTGGCGCCGGCTTGATCAATCCGATTCTGGCCTCGATGGTCTTGTCCATGCTGGCGACGCCTTTCATCATCAGCTACAGCAACCCCCTGGTGATGAAGCTGGTCTCCAGCGAGTGGCTGCAGCAATCCTTGCAGATGACCAATATCGCGCGCAAGTCGATCAATACCAGCAGA